>JAYSSW010000463.1:0-1809 GCA_043720335.1 Planctomycetia bacterium | reverse complement strand
TGCAAATCCCCAGGGCAGCAGCCCTGGCGCTCTCCGTGAGATTCTGTTTTCCGGCGTGGGACAACTCCTCTCCCCAGGGGAGCAAGACACGAATCGTTGAGGCGGAGCGAAAACCATGCTCGAACATCTCCTGTCGCATTGGTTCCCGCTCGCGGCCCTTGTCCTGGGCGTCGCGCTGCTCGGCGTATTCGCCAAGCGGCGGTCGTGGTCGCTGCTGCTCTTTGGTTCAACGCTGGCGCTGTTCGGCGTTGGCGGGGTGGCGTACCTGCCAGACGATGTCGGGATGTTCGTCGCCATCACCGCCATCAGTTTGCTGACGGCGCAGCTGCTGCTGTTGATCGCGTCGGGGAAGTGGTGGGTGCCGGCGGCGTGGCTGCTCGGGGCGGCGCTGTGCGTCGGCGTTGGGGCGTGGGCGGGGCCGGCGTGCAGCGAGCCGCTTGCTTCGGTCGGGGCGTTCCTGCTGACGCTGAGGCCGCTGGAGCCGTGGTGGCTGCTGATCCTGTTCGCCATCCCGCTCGTCTTCTTCATGAGCTGGCGCAACCTCGCCGGTTTGGGAACGGGCCGGCGTGCCTTCACGCTGGCGTTCCGCTGCGGACTTATTGCTGCGCTGGCGTTGGCGCTCGCCGAGACGCACGCCCGCAAGCCGGAGAAGAGCGTCACGGTGCTGTTCGTCTGGGACCGCTCGCTGAGCATCCCGCCGGAATACGTGGACGCGGTTGACACGCGCGAGGAGCGCATCCGCAACTTCATCAACCAGGCGGTGAAGGACCGGGGCGCCGACCACGCGACCGACCGGACCGGCGTCATCGTGTTCGGCAGGCAGCCCCGGCTGGAGCTGCCCCCCAGCAGCGTCGACAAGCTCGGCTTCAAGAAGATCCTCAGCCAGATCGACGACACCTACACCGACATCGCCGGCGCGATCAAGCTCGCCCTGGCGTCGTTCCCCGAAGGGGCGGGCAAGCGCATCGTGCTGGTCAGCGACGGCAACGAGAATCTCGGCCAGGCGGAGGAGCAGGCGCGCATCGCCAAGCAGAACGGCGTGCAGATCGACGTGGTCCCCGTCGCGTCGGGCCGCCGCAGCCAGAACGAGGTGCTGGTCGAGCGCATCGAGGCGCCGGCGCAGACCGAGAAGGACACGCGGCTGCCGCTGCGCGTCGTGCTGCGCAGCTTCCATCCGCAGGTGGTCGGCGGCACGCTGCAGATCCGCAAGGTCGGCCTGGAGCTGCGCAGGAACCCCAACGACAAGTCCGACACGCCGGTCTTCGACGCCAACATCGTCGTCAATTCCAAGGTGAAGCTGCGGACCGGGCTGAACGTCTTCTACTACCAGCAGGCCGGCTCGAAGAAGGAGGAGGCGACGACCTACGAGGCGAACTTCGTCCCGTCGCACGTCGAGACCGCCGCCGGCGCCAAGGTGCACGACGGCCTGCCCGGCGACCGCGTCGAGAACAACCGCGCCAGCGTCAGCGTCATGGCGCGCGGGCAGCGGACGGTGCTGCTCGTCGAGTCCGACACGGAGCCGGGCCAGCATCGCTTGCTGGCCGAGCGCTTGCAGGCGGCGAAGGCGAGCTTGAAAGTGGTGCAGGTCACGGCGTCGAAGCTGCCGCAGGACCCGGAGCAGCTGGCGATCGTGCTGAACAAGTTCGACGCGGTGATCCTGGCGAACGTCCCCGCCGACGAGATCAGCGAGGAGCAGCAGAAGGTGATCCGCGCCAACACGCACGACCAGGGGGCGGGCCTCGTCATGATCGGGGGCAACCAGAGCTTCGGCGCCGGCGGCTGGCAGAACACCGAGATCGAGAAGGCCCT
>JAYSSW010000462.1:0-1809 GCA_043720335.1 Planctomycetia bacterium | reverse complement strand
TCTCTGGGCTTTCGCCGCCCACAGCAACACCCTCTACTCCAGCGCATGCCGCTGGAAGAACTCCCACATCAGGTCGTTGGCGTTGATGTTCATCGTGGTCTCGCCCAGGAACGATGGCTGGCCTGGCTGGCCCGGCCAGGTGTGGCCGCCGCCTTCGACGACGTAGAGCAGCACTTCCGACCCTTCTTTCCCGTTGCTGTACACCTTGCGGACCACGTTCAATTTGTCCTTGCTCGCAGGCATTACGCTGATCTTAGGTTCCTTGCTGCAGCCGTTCGCTTTCACCCATGCCTTCACTGAATCCTCGACGGACAGGATCGCGACGACGCCTTTCGTCGCGTTGCGGTAGCCCTCGAAGGGGACGAGCGTGTCCTTGGTGCCGTGGATGTGCAGCAGAGGCACCGGACGCTTCGGGCTGAGCTTGTCGAACGCCTGCGTGCCGGCGACCGGGGCGAAGGCGGCGATGCGGTCCGACATCTCGGCGGCGACGCGGTACGACATCATGCCGCCGTTCGACATGCCGGTGACATAGACGCGCTTCGTGTCGATGTTGGCGAGGCTCGGCAGCTCGTCGAGGAGCTTGGTGAGGAAGCCGACGTCGTCGGCGCGGTTCTTGACGGCGGCGAGCGGAAAGCCGCCGGCGTTCCAGGTGAGCAGGATGTCGCCCGGCCCGGTGCCGTTGGGGTAGACGACGATGAAGTTCGCCTCGTCGGCCTTCTTCGACAGGCCGCTGAAGGCCTCCATCATCTTGGCGTTCATGGCCGCCCCGTGCAGCGCGAGCACGACGGGCGTCGGCTTGGCGGCGTCGTACTTCGGCGGGATGTGCAGCCAGTACGCGCGCGTCGTCTCGCCCTGCTTGAGTGTGCGGCGATGGTCGCCGGCGCCGAGCTTGGTGTCCTGCCCCGCGATCAGCATTGCCAACAGCATGGTCGCAAGCATCATCAGTTCCTCTTCCTGTCAAATCCACAAGCCATCGTTTGAAGCACTACCTGCGCGCAGGTCTTCCCGTTTCAATATCGCAAGGCGAACGCCAGCTGTCGTGCATCACAGCCGCCCCAATGAATCCACGCCACCGAACGGCAGGATGAGTCGCACTGTTTCCGCGTCGCATCGCCATGGTGGGCAATGGTTTGAAATCCCCCGCGCGTCAAAATCCGCAGAATCCGCTGGATCGTTCGCCACGCTGCGGTTTCGTGACCTATGGTTGTGCAGCGATGATGCCCCCCTCGGAGAAGGCTGCGCAGCAGGACGTTTGCTGGCCGACTCCATCGCACCTCCCCGTCAGGTCCTGGAATGTGCTTCCGGGACACTCCGCGCTTCTTTCGATCGTACTTGGGAAACCGCGCCTCGTGGCGGCGCGGCCTGCTGGAATTGGAAAGAGAGAGGAACATGGTGCGCAAGCCAGTCGCCGGGAAACGACGCGGGGTGGCCGCCGTCGAGTTCGCGGTCTGTCTTCCCTTCATCCTGCTGATGCTGGTGGGGCTGTGGGAAGTGGGCCGCATGGTCGAGGTGCAGCAGCTCCTGAACAACAGCGTGCGCGAAGGCGGGCGCCAGGCCTCGACGGCCAGCATCGACGCGACCGCGGTGAAGCAGTACGTGGTCAACTACCTCAAGACCAACGGCATCTCGTCCGTCGCCACGTCGGACGTGATTGTCACGAACGTGACCGCGGGCAAGGCCTACGACAACGCGACCGTGGTCCAGATGGACCGCCTGCACATCGCCGTCTCGGTCCCGTTCGACAGCGTCCGCTGGATCCTGCTCAACAAGATCACCAACGTGACGACCTTGAACGCGTCGGCGGAGTGG
>JAYSSW010000461.1:0-18432 GCA_043720335.1 Planctomycetia bacterium | reverse complement strand
GGTGGACGGCGTGCAGCAGCGCCTCGGCGAGCTTGTCGGTCACGAAAGGCTTGGGCAGGATCTCGCAGAAGCCCTCGATCTCCAGCTTCGCGAAATCGAGGCTGTCCGAGATGCCGCTCGTCAGCACCAGCGGCGTGTCGGGGCGGATCGCCCGGATGCGGCGCGCGAAATCGACGCCGGTCATGCCGGGCATGGCGTAGTCGGTGACGACCACGCCGAACGCCTGCGGATCGGTGCGGAAGAACGCGAGCGCTTCGTCGGCGTTGGTGAACGCCTGGGGCTGGTAGCCGAGCTTGCGCATCATCGCGGCGGCGACCTGCACCACGGTGACGTCGTCGTCGAGCAGCAGCACGACCGAGGAGACCGGGGCGGTCCGCGGCGCGAGAGCTGCGCTCGGCAGCGTCTCGACATGGCGGGCGGGGAAGTAGACCTGGAACTCGGTGCCCGCCCCCTTGCGGCTGTTCACCGCGAGGGCCGCCTCGTGGCTCTGCACGATGCCGTGCACGACAGCCAGGCCCAGCCCGGTCCCCATGCCGAACGGCTTGGTGGTGAAGAACGGCTCGAAGATGCGCTCCAGCGTGTCGGCGTCCATGCCGTGGCCGGTGTCGGCGACGCACAGGCGGACGTGCAACCCCTCGCGGAGAGGCGGGTGGGCGCGGGCGAACGACGCTTCGACATCGGCCGCTTCGATGCGCAGGGTCAGGCGCCCGTCGTCGGGGGCCATCGCGTGGATGGCGTTGCGGCACAGGTTCAGCACGACCTGGTGGATCTGCCCGGAGTCGGCGAAGACGCGGGGCGGCTGCTCCTGGAACTGCGTCTCGAGCGCGATGTTGGCGGGCAGGGTCGGCTTGAGGATGCCGACCACTTCCAGCACGACGGGCTGCAGGTCGATCCAGTGCTTGGCGGGGGGCCGGCGCCGGCTGAAGGTCAGGATCTGCCGGACCAGGTCGCTGGCGCGCTCGGAGGCGCGGATGATCTGCTCGGTGGCGTTCTGCACAACGGGGACGGCGCCCGCCTCGACTCGGATCAGCTCGGTGTAGCCAAGCACGCCGGTGAGGATGTTGTTGAAGTCGTGGGCGATCCCCCCCGCGAGCCGGCCGAGCGCTTCGAGCTTCTGGCTGCTGGTGAGCTGCGCCTGCAGCTTCTGCTGCTCCTCCTCGGCCCGCTTGCGCTCGGACACGTCGCGGGCGGCCAGCAGCAGGTGGCGCACGCCAGAATCCTCCGACGTGACCGGGACGATGTTGAACTCGAGGTGGACCGGCCCCTGCGCGGGGAGAAGCCGTTCGTCGACGGCGCAGGCCCGGCCCGACTCGGCCGCTTCGCGCAGGTGGGCGTAGAGGTTCGCCAGCGCCTCCTGGCCGGCGGGCAACGCCTCCTGCAGCACGCTCTCGACCGTCCTGCCGTTGAGCGCGGCGGCGTCGACGCGGAAGCCCCACTCGCGCGACTTCTGCACAGCCGTGTGGTTGACCGAGACGAGCCGCCAGGCGTTGTCGGCGTGCAGGCGGAACAGCCAGAGCGAATCGGAGGTGCTGTTGTAGATGAGCGACAGCAGCGATTGGCTCTCCTTCAGCGCCGCCTCGGCGAGCTGGCGCATCTGGCGGTCCTCCGCTTCGCGCAGCGCACGTTTCACGCTGGGCACGAGGCGCAGCAGGTTGCTCTTCATCAGGTAGTCGCTGGCGCCCGCCTTCAGCGACTCGACGGCGATCTCCTCGCCGACGGTGCCGGAGATGAGGATGAAGGGGACGTCGTCGCGGCGTTCGTGGAGGAGCTTGAGGGCGTCGATGCCGTTGAAACGCGGCATCGAGTAGTCGGAGATGATGATGCGCCAGTGGTTGCGGGCGAGCGCCTGGAGGTAGCCCTCGCGGTCCTGCACGGTCTCGTGGACCACGTCGTAGCCGCCGCGGCGCAGCTCGCGCACCAGCATGGCGGCGTCGTCGGCCGAGTCCTCCACGATCAGGACGCTGAGCGGGGTGTTCATGGCGCCGGCACGCAGGAGGGGGGTGGTTCGTTGAGGAGCAGCCAGTACAGCCCGAGCTGGCCGACCGCCGCCAGGAAGTTGTCGAAGTCGACCGGCTTGCGGATGTAGCTGTTGGCGCCGCTCGCGTAGCTCTGCACGACGTCCTGCTCCTCGACCGAGGAGGTCAGCACCACCACGCGCAGCAGGCTGGTGCGCGGGTCGGCGCGGACCTGCTTGAGCACGTCCAGCCCGCTCAGCCGGGGCAGCTTCAGATCGAGCAGCATCAGCGCGGGCTGCACCGAAATGTCGCGCTCGGCGTGCGCCCCGGTGCCGAACAGGTAGTCGAGCGCTTCGACGCCGTCCCGTGCGACGACCACCGGATTGAGGATGTGGGTCTTGTGGAAGGCGCGCAGCGTCAGCGTCACGTCGTCGGGGCTGTCTTCCACAAGCAGGATGGCGCGCAGGTCGAGTGCCGGTTGCATGGCGATCATCCGACGGTGGCGTGGGAGAGCGTGAAAGACACCTTGGCGCCCCGGTCGACCGCCCCCTCGGCCCAGACGCGCCCGCCATGCCGGTTGACGACGCGCTGCACGGTCGCCAGGCCGATGCCGTGCCCCTCGAACTCGTCGGGGCGGTGCAGCCGATGGAAGGGCTGGAAGAGCTTGCCGGCGTAGGCGGGGTCGAAGCCGGCGCCGTCGTCGCGGACGAAGCAGACGCGCTCGCCGCCCACGTCCTCGACGCCGAATTCAATGATAGCACGCGGATTGCGGCCGGTGTACTTCCAGGCGTTGCCCAGCAAGTTCTCCAGAACGATCTTAAGCAAATTCCCGTCGCCTTCAACGACAATCCCCGGCGCGATCCGCCATTCGACCTCGCGCTCGGGCTGCTGGTTCTGGAGCAGCTCGCTGATGAGCGTCGCCATCGCGCTGAGGTTGACCGGCGCGCGCCGCATCTCGCCGCGCGAGACGCGCGACAAAGTGAGCAGGTCGTCGATCAGCTCCCCCATGCGCTGGCTGGCGGCGCGCACGCGGCCCAGGTACTCGCGCCCCTCCTGGTCGAGCTGGTCGAAGCAGTCCTCCAGCAACGCCTTGCTGAAGCCGTCGATCGACCGCAGCGGCGCGCGCAGGTCGTGCGAGACCGAGTAGCAGAACGCCTCCAGTTCGCGGTTGGCGGACTGCAGCTGGGCGGTCCGCTCGGCGACGCGCTTCTCCAGCTCGGCGTTGAGCAGCCTCAGCGCCTCCTCCGCCTGCTTGCGCTGGGTGATGTCCTGCCCGATGACGATGACGCTGCCCTCGTTCTCGGGGCTGTCCATGCGCGTGTAGTTCCACAGCAGCGTGCGGCGCTCGCCGGCGGGGGTCTGGATCTCGCTCTCCGCGTTGGCGGTGCCGGAGCCGCTCAGCAGCTTCACCGTGTCGGCCGTCGGGTCGGCGCGGGTGGTGAAGCCGAGCGCCAGTTCCCAGAAGTCGTGCCCGAGGGCGCGCGCGCGCGGGACGCCGAACAGGTTCTCCGCCTCGCGGTTCCACTGGAAGACCGCGTGGTCGGAGCGCATGCCGATGATGACGCTGCCCGCCGACTCGACCAGCAGCCGGAACTGCTCCTCGCTGCGCCGCAGCGCCTTCTCCGCGCGCTCGCGCTCGGTGACGTCCTCGATCAGCGAGGCGGCGCCGATGAACCGCCCCTCCTCATCGACCAGCGGCGTGTTGTACCACTCGCATTCGATGATCCGCCCGTCCTTGGCGACGTTGCGGTTGCGGCTGCGCTCCCCGCCGCGCTGCTGCATGAGCTTCTGGATCACCGCGTCGACATGCGGCCACGCCTCCGGCGGGACGATCAGCTCCGACGTGTGCCCCACCGCCTCCGAAGACGTGTAGCCGAAGATGCGCTCCGCCGACGGGTTCCACGAGGCGATCTTGAAGTCGGGGTCCCATTCGATCACGCCGAGCGGGGTCTCCATGACGTGCAGCCGCAGCCGCTGCTGGCTGCGCTGGACCGCTTCCTCCGCCTCGTTCTGCTTGGTCCGGTCGCGCACGATCACCCCGAGCCGCGAGATCGTTCCGCTCGCGTCGCGGATCGGCGCCACCACCACGCTGAACAGCCGACGCCCCGCTGGCATCTCGACGAAGTGCTCGTAGCTGATCGGCGCGCCCGCCGCGATGCACGCACGGAAATTCTCGTGCAGGAACTCGGAAAGCGAAGGCTGCAGCACTTCCGCGGGAGGGCGGTCGATCACGTCCGCGCCGCGGAAGCCGCTGGCCGCCTCCATCGCCGGGTTCAGCCCTTCGCAGTTGAACGTCCCGTCCGGCTTGACGCCGATCAGAAGGATGCCGTCGGTGGTGTTCTCGAAGATCCCCCGGAAGCGCTCCTCGCTCCCGCGCAGCGCCGCCTCGGCCTGGCGCCTCCGCTCGATCTCGTCGCGGCACTGCTGGACCGTGTCCACCAGTTCCTGCTGCCTCGCCTGCAGCGCCTGCGACGCTTGGCGGTGGGCGGCGGTCAACTCCACGATCTCCCGTGGCCCGGTCAAGCCACCCGGCGGAGTCTGCCTGCCCTCGAGCAGCGCGATCGCCTCCTCGTGCAACTGCTTCAGCGGCGCCGTGAAATGGAGCGAAAGCAGCACCGCGCTCGCGCTCGCCACGGCCATCAGCAGCACCATGACCGCCGCCAGCCAAACTCTCGACCGCGCCAGCCCCGCCAGCACCGGCGCCTGCGGGATCGCGACGACGACCACCCACGGCGGATCCCCTGCCCCGTCCAGCACGAACCAGCTCGTCCAGAAGGGCTCGCCGCTGGCGGCGGACTCCGTCCGGGCGGACCCCTCTCGCTTCTCGTCGCCGATCCTCGTCGGCAACTGCTTCAGCGCGTTGGCGACCAGGGGATCCGCCACCATTTCCCCGCGTGCGAACAGTTCGCGCTTCGCGTCCACCAGGATCGCCGGCGTCGGATGCGCGATCACACGGCGCTCGCCTTCGCCGCGCAGCTCGACCAGGAACACCTGCCCCGGCACGTCCTTCGACAGCTCCGCCAGGAAGCCCGACAGGCCGTAGATGTCGAAGTCCACGTCGAGGACGGCCGTGATCGCGCCTTGCGGGTCGAGGAACGGCACCGCGCGCGTGACGCCGGGGATCTCGCCGCGCTCGTTCCCTTTCCAGAAGCCGTAGGTCGGCGTCCACACCGGCAGGCGCGCGGCCTTCGCCGCCAAGTAGAAAGGCCGCTGCCTCACGTCGAAGCCGTCCGAAGGCTTCGCGGGAAGCGGCAGCCAGGCCGTCAAACGAGGCTGGTAGTCCTGGATGATCGGCCTGCCCGTCGCGTCGCTCGTGTAGACGCGCAGCTCGACCGACTGGTCGGGAAGCCTGCGCAGCATCCAGTAGTCGTGCGACTTCTCGACGACCAGCCCGACGTAGGCCAGCTCGGCTTGCGACTCGAAATGCGGCGCGAGCTGCAGGAACAACGCCAGCAGTTCGTCGCGCGACCAGGCGCCCGACGAGGCCGCCCGGCGGACGAACTGCTCGCAGTGGCCCGCCTGCCGCGCCAGCTCGTGCAGCCGGTTCCGCACGCGCGTCTCCGCTTGGCGCGCCAGGGCGTCGGCGAGCTGGTCCGCGGTGTGCCGGTGGAAGGTAAGGGCCACCGCGCCGAGCAGTCCGGACGGAACCAGGGCGAGCGTCAGCATGACCGTGAGGAGCCAGGTTCGGAACGACCAGCGCTTGCGTTCAGTTGCCATGAAGGGGCGGCCCGCGCGGGAATTCGTGCGTCGAATACCACTTGCTTGTACCACATCGTCGAACGCGATGCACGAACGCAGACGGGAATGTTCCTACAGGCAGCGGAGGCAGGCAAGCAACTGCTGGGGCGTCTGGAAGCGCTCCTCGCGCTTCTTCGCGAGCAGCTTCAGGCAGACCTGTTCCAGCTCACGAGGCACGTCCGGGCGGAACTGCGACGGCGGCGGCGGCGGCGACACCAGGTGCGCCATCAGGATCGCCATCGCCGACTTCTGGTTGAAGGGGGGCTGCCCGGCCAGCATCTCGTACAGCACCACGCCCAGGGAATAAAGGTCGCTGCGGATGTCGAGGTCCGCGTAGCCTTCGGCCTGCTCCGGCGACAGGTAGAGCGGCGTGCCAAGGATCGTGTTCTCCGCCGTCAGCCGCGGATTCGCCGCGTCGGGGGGGATCCGCTTCATCAGGCCGAGGTCGGCGATCTTCACCTCGCCTTTGCGGGTGAGGAGCAGGTTGGCCGGCTTGATGTCGCGGTGCGTCATCTGCTGGCGGTCGATCTCGCAAAGCCCCTCCGCGACCTGGCGCACGACATCGACCGCTTTGGCGAGCGGCAATCGGCGCTCCGGGGCGGCGCTGAGCAGTTCGAGCAGGCTGCCGCCGTCGATGTACTCGTAGGCGAGGTAGACGCCGTCCTCGGTCTCGCCGACTTCCAGCAGGCGGACGACGTTGGGATGCGACACGCGGACCGCCAAACGCGCCTCGCGCAGCACGCGGGCGCGCAGTTCGGCCGTGTCGGCGATGTCGGAGCGGAGCAGCTTCACCGCGACCGGCATGTCGAGCAGTTCGTGCTGGCCCAGGTAGACGACGCCCGTGCCTCCCCGGCCGATCTCCTGGCCCAGCGTGATGCGCCCCAGCCGCGCAGGGGGCGGCGGTGTCGGACCCGCCGGGCGCAGCGCCGGCGGCGGCGCGGTCGACACCGGGTTGCCCAGCGTCTGTTCCGGCAGCCCCAGCGACGTGGCCTGCAAGGCGGCGGCCAGCTCCACGTCGCGTTTCTTCTTCGCCGCCACGCACGCCGTCAGCCGCGCCCGCAGCAGCGCCTGGTTGTAGGGCTTGGGCAGGTAGTCGACCGCCCCCAGCTCGATGCAGCGGATCAGGTCCTCCTGGTCGCCGCCGCCGGAGATGATGACGACCGGGACGTGCGCCAGCCGCGCGTCGGCCTTGATCGCCTGCAACACCTCGAAGCCGCTCCTGCCGGGCATGTAGAGGTCGAGCAGCACGGCGTCGATCCCGTCGTGGGTGGCGAGCAGGTCGAGCGCCTGCTGGCCGTCCTCCGCCAGCACGACGCCGTACCCTTCGCGCTGGACGCGCACCTCCAGCATCCGCCGCGCCTCGCCGTTGTCGTCGACGATCAGGACGGATCCGCGCGATCCAGGGGGGGCGACTTCCTGCTCCATGGAGCCTTCTCTCCCAGATGGTCCATCTGCTTCAAGCTTTGATGATACACGATTTCGAGCCGCTGCACGAGTTCCGAGATTCCGTCAACCGTTTCTTGCTTCGCGAGCGATTCGATCTGCTGGCAGCACGCCGCCACCACCGACGCCCCGACCAGCGCCGCCACCCCCTTGAAGCGGTGCGCCAGGTGGTGCGCCGCGCGAGGATCGCCCCGCTCGACCGCTTCACGAATCGCCGGCAGATGCTCGGGGCCGGACTTGCGGAAGCCTTCGAGGAAGCTGCGCACCAGCCCCGGCTCGCCTCCCTGTTCCAGCGTCCACAGCTCCGCCAGCGTGTCGAAGTCCCAAAGTTCCTTCTCTTCACGCATGGCCTGGGCCGGGGCGCTTCGTCGCCGCGCCGCTTCGCCGCCGAACCGTTCCAGGCAGCGGCGCAGCTCGGCGACGCGGATCGGCTTGGTCAGGAAGTCGTCCATGCCCGCCTCGCGGCAGCGGGCCGCCTCCTCGCGCATGGCGTTCGCCGTCAGCGCCACGACGAACGGCCGCCGCTCTTCCGCGAACTCCGCCATGATGCGCCGCGTGCATTCGATGCCGTCCATCTCCGGCATCTGCACGTCCATCAGCACCAGGTTGTACGGCTGGCGGCTCAGGGCCTGCAGGACCTCCATTCCATTCCCGGCGAAATCGACCGCGTAGCCGAACCGCCGCAGCATCATCTCCATCATCTGCTGGTTGATCGCGACGTCCTCCGCGACCAGGATGCGCAGTGGCAGCCGGGCGCCCAGCTTCGGGTCGAAGTCCCCGGTGCCGAGCTTCGCGTTGGTCGGCATGTCGAGTCCGGCGAGCGTCGAGCGCAGCACCTCGTGCAGCCGGGCCGCCTTGAGCGGCTTCGTCAGGAACGCCGCGAACTCGCCGCGCGCCGCGTGGGCGTCGCGCTGCGTCACCGAGGTGAAGGCCACGACCGGCAGCGCCGGCGCCGTCGCGTGCAGCTTCTGCGCCAGCGCCACGCCGTCCATCTCCGGCAGCATCAGGTCGAGGACCGCCAGGTCGAACGTCTCGCCCCGCGCGACCCACGCCAGCGCCTCGCCCGGCGAGCCGGTGTCGCGCACGACGAGCCGGCACTTCTCCAACTGCCCGCGCAGGATCCGCCGGCTGACCGCGTTGTCCTCGACAACGAGGATGCGCTTGCCTTCGAGCGCCTGCCAATCCGCCGCTGCGGCGAGTGACACGGGCGGCGCCGCCACGACGAGGTTGAACGCGAACGTCGAACCTTCGCCCGCTGCGCTTTCCAGCGTCAGCGTCCCCCCCATCAATTCGACGAGGCGCTTGCAGATGGCCAGTCCCAGCCCCGTGCCGCCGTGCTGCCGCGTCGTGGAGGCGTCGACCTGGCTGAACGACTGGAACAGCCGGCCCTGCTTCTCCGCCGGGATGCCGATGCCGGTGTCGCGCACGGTGAAGCGGACGTCTTGCCTGCCGTCCGGCAGCGGCTGGCTGCGCACCTCGACGACGATCTCGCCCCGCTCCGTGAACTTGGCCGCGTTGCTGAGCAGGTTCGTCAGCACCTGCCGCACGCGCGTCACGTCCCCCGTCACCACGCGAGGCGCCCCCTCGTCGCGCAGGAACGCCAGCTCCAGCCCCTTCTCGCCCGCCGGGACCGCGATCAGGTCGAGCGCGTCCTCCACGCACACGTCGAGGTCGAACGGCTGCGCTTCCAGCTCCAGCTTCCCCGCTTCGATCTTCGAGAAGTCGAGGATGTCGTTGATGATGCCGAGCAGCGCCTCGCCCGACGCGCGGCCCACACGGGCGAACTGGCGCTGCTCCTCGGTGAGCGGGGTGTCCATCAGCAGCGACGACATGCCGAGGATCGCGTTCAGCGGCGTGCGGATCTCGTGGCTCATGTTCGCCAGGAACAGGCTCTTCGCCTGGTTCGCCTGGTCGGCCCGCTCGGTCGCCTGGCGCAGCTCGCGCTCCGCGCGCAGCGGCTCGGTGATGTCGCGCACGAAGGCGTTGAACGAGTAGCCGTCGCCCGACTTGATCGGCGTGGCGACCGACACCTCGACTGGCACGATCCGCCCGTCCTTCCGCAGCGCCCCGACCTCGAGCCGGCAGTTGAACCAGTCGGCCTGCCCGGTCTGCAGGAAGTCGCGCAGCCCCTTCTCGAAGCGCTCGCGGCTGGAGGCGGGCAGCAGCAGCTGCGCCAGCGACTTCCCCAGCGCCTCGTCGCGCGACCAGCCGAACACCGCCTCGGCCTGGCTGTTCCAGCCGGTGATCTCCCCTTGCGAGTCCATGCGCAGGAAGGCGTCGTGCGCGGTCTCGACGATCAGCCGCGTCTGCGCCTCGCGCTCGCGGACCATCGCCTCGGCGTCGGCGGCGCGGGCGCTCTCCTCGCGGGCCTGCGCCGCCTCGCTGCGGAGCTGCCGGGCCACCACGTTGAACGACGCCACGACGCGGCCCATCTCGTCGCGGGCGTCGATGTCGACGCTCCCCTCCATCGTGCCGCTGGTCATGCGCCGGGCGGCCGACTGGAGCGCGTCGACGGTGTCCATCAGCGCCGCGTAGAAGCCGGCGAGCAGGTAGACGACGGCCGCCCCGGCGAGCAGCGCCGCTAGCACACTGAGCCGCTGCCAGAACCGCAGCGACGCGGCGCGGGCGAGCAGGATGCCGTCGAGGTCGCCCGCCACGCGCTCCGCCAGCGCGCTGGCCGCGTCGCGCTGGCGGAGCTCGACCGCGTCGATCTCGGCCTCGGCGATCTGCGGCGCCTTGGCCTGGAGGAACTCGCGTTCCAGCGTCAAGAGCGCCTGCGCGGTCGCCTTGCCGAAGTTCTGCAGCTCCAGCTCCAGCTCCAGCCGCACCGGGATCGTCTTGCGGCGCGGCTGCTTCAGCACCTTGTCGAGGCTGCGCCGCAGCGCCGTCTCCGCGGCGCGCAGCAGACCCGCCGAGCGGATGAACTCGGCCCGCTGCTCGCTGGCGAACCGCTTGTCCGCCGCCAGGCTGCGCCGCGCCAGCCAGGCGAGCTGCCCCGCCAGCGCCTCGGCCGACGGCAGCGTCTGCAGCGCGTCGATCAGGTAGTACGACTCCGTCTCGCTGTCGAGCACCAGCGTGCCCGCGTCGCCGAGATGCCCCAGCAGCGAGCGCACGTCTTCGAGCAGTTGCAGGTGCAGCGCGTCCTGGTCCTTCGCCTTCTCCGCGAGCAGCGACTTGCTGAGGAAGCCGACGTTCTCGCGCAGCGCGTTCCAGCGCGCCCGCGTTTCGAAGCGGTTGCCGCTGCGCTGGCCGATCTCCGTGACCTCGTCGACGACGCGGTCGATCTCGGCGTGCAGCTTCACCAGCTCGGCCCGCTTGAGCGCCTGGCCGCGCTCGCTCTCGTCGGCGAGGTTGCGGCTGCGCACCAGGTCAGCGTGCAGCCGGTGCAGCGGCCGCACGAAGCGCAGCGCCGCGATCTCCGTCTCCGCCGTGTCGAGGTCCTTCTGCCCGTCGCGCAGCACCTGCCAAAGCGCCAGCAGCAGCGGCGCGACCAGCAGCACGCAGACGAGCGTGAACTTGCGCGGGTAGGTCAGCCGGTTCATCACCGCGACCGCCGGCCTCAGCAGCCAGCGCCAGCGCGGCTTCCGCGTCGGCGCCGCCTCGTTCGTCGTGGCTTCGCTCATGGCGCTCCCTGCAATGCGACCACGCGCAGATCGCCCGCCGGCACGCGCACGCGGATCGTCGTGAACTCGCCGTCGCGCTGCGTCGGCAGGTCCTGCGCCTCGGTGAACTCGCGGACCGATCTCAACGGCAGCTTCGTCCGCAGCACGACTTCGATCTCCGCTCGGCGGTCCACCCGCGCGATGCCGTTCTGCGTCTTGTCGATGCCGCGATGGTTGTGGACCGCGACCAGCCAGCCGTCCTTGGTTTTGTTGACGTGATGCTGCACCTCCCCCTTCAGGCGCTCACCATTCGCGAGCCGGACTTCGACGGGCAGCAGCTCCTGCGTCAGCCCGTTCATCAGGTAGGGCAGCGACGGATGCGCCCGTTCGTCCAGCCCGATCAGGTTCGGCACCAGCGTCACGATCACCGCCCCCTTGCCGACCGCGTGCCGTGTGATGAGCGGTTGTTTGTCCATTGCCCACGCAAGCGCCTTCGCCCCCTTCAACTCCACCTCCGTGACGTGGTACGGCGTCGTCTGTTGCGCCGTGCCTCCGTCGGGCTGCCACGTTTCCGCGCGATGCGTCTTGCCCGCCAGCTTCAAGCCGAGCAGTTTTTCCGGGAGACCTTTGCACGCGGCCACGTTGACGACCAGCGTGCCGCCTTGCGCGAGGTACGGCTCGAGCGTCGGCAGCAGCGGCGCGAGGTTCGCGTCGCCGGCGGCCCACACGACCGGGTAGTCGAACATCGCCTTCGCCTTCGCGGGGCGGTCGACCAGCACGTCGAACAGGTCGCCGTACACGCCGCTCGGCATGCTCTGCACGTCGGGAGCCGCAGGCTGGCCTTCGAGGATTCCCGACGGATGCCAGCAGACGTTGAACAGCTCGCGCAGCTCCAGGTCGTTGCGGTCCTCGGGGAAGACGTGCAGCATGCGGCAGGCGTTGTTGACGCGCTCGTAGCCGTGGCCGTGGCTGAGCAGCAGCGCGATCGGCGTGAACGGCTCGCCGCGGTCGGGGAGGCGGTCGACGAACTTCTGGAAGTCCTCCGTCGCCCGGCCGAACGGCGAGAGCTGGATCGGGTGCGTGCCGGGCCCGGGCAGGATGTACTGGTTCGTGAGGTTCTGTTCCCAGTAGATCGCCGACGCGCCGCCGAGATAGTTGAGGTAGTAGAGCTTGCGGTACCAGGCGGCGCTGACGCCGTCGGTGACGGCGTAGCGGCTGTGGAACCACGATGGGGCGCCGCGCGGGACGGTCGGGTTCTGCGTGAAGTAGTTGCACGAGTCGCCAAAGTTGCCGCTGGCGTAGTTGATCCAGGCCCCGCCGTACTGCCGGGCGGCGCCGCGCTCGAAGGCGATGCGCATCGGCACGTGCACGTTGGTCGCGTCCAGCTCGTAGCCGACCACCTTCGATCCTGCTTCGTGGAACAGGTGGGCCAGCGCGATGCTGTCCACGGACAAACACGAGATGCTTTTCGCGAAATGGTCGGGCGCCACCTTCGTCTTGTAGATCTTGCTCCACGAGTCGGCCTGCTGCTCGCGGAAGCGTTTGGCGAGGGCGTCGACGTGGCCACGTCTGTTGCTGGCGAGTTTCTCGTCGGGCATGCTGACGCCGCCGGTGCCGACCGCTTCGCCGTGGATGTAGCCCATGAACTGCCCCGCCAGCGGCCCGACGAGGGCGGCGTAGGTCGCCGGGCCGGTCTTGTCGGTGTAGCTGCCCGACGCGTAGTTCGTCATGATGTAGAACGGCGTCTTCGTCTGCACCAGCCACTTCCGCAGCGCCGTCCCTTCGGACAGATCGGGCGTGTTGCCCAGGTAGAAGCCGGGCGTCAGGTGCGGCCAGGCCATGATCGGCACGTCGCGGCGGCCGGCGAACTGCTTGTGGAACTTGTCGCGGATGTCCGCCGGCGGGCCGAACTGGAAGAACGCGTCGTACGGCGTCAGCGTTGTCAGATTCTGCTTCTCCCACCATTTCACGTCGGGTTCGATGCCGCTCCACATGCGGAAATCCTTGCCGCCAACTGTGGGCCGCTTCCAGCTCGCGCCGGCTTTCACGCCGTCGCCGCGCCAGCTCGCACCGTTGGTTGGTTGCATGGCGAACGCGGCATGGAACGCGAACGCCGGCTTCTCGCGGCCATGAGGGACGAATTTCGCGTCGTCGGTGATGAGGACCGCGTCAAGTTGCCGCCACGCCTCCCCTGCCCTGTCGATGTTCAGCGTCAGCTTCGCCGGCCCTTCCTTCAACTCGCCGTGCAGCGCTCCCCAGCCGAACGAGAAGCCCCAATAAAGCTGGTACTCGTCGTTCGCCGGCACGACCGGCTTGACGCCCAGCTCGCCCGTGATGGCTTTTTTGCCGTCCTGCTCCAGCGTCACGCGGAACGGCTCCGTCTTGTGGCGATGATCGACGTAGCGCACCCAGACGGTGTACTTGCCTGCGCGCGGGATCATCACGTCGCGCCGGCACTCCGCCTTGGTCTCCTCGGCGCACGCCCCCATTGAGTTCCATTCGCTCTCGCCCCCCTGCGACCACTCCGCCGCGATGCCCGGCCCCGCGACGCCCCACGCCCCGGTCGGCTTCGCGGTCCCGGTCCAGTACGCGAACGACCCCTTCACGCCGTCGAACCACTCCGGCTCCAGCCAGACATGCACCGGCGGCTTCGTCTGCGCGTGACATGGCGTTGTCACCGCCAGCATCGTCAACAACATCGCGAGGCGGCGAAGCATGGTTGAGTCTCCTTGAGCGTACAGCGGGGGTTTTTCAAATGAAAGCGCCAAGCCCCAAGATGAGCGAAGCGATTCTTGGGGGTGACTTGTATCGTAGCTCGACCCCCACCAATCGCGTTGCTCATGGTGGGGCTTGGCGACGACCTCCACTTGGTCAACGATGATGCATCACACGCTTCAGCGCCTCGGCGATGCGAGGCTCGGCGCCGGGGGCGACCCAGTTCCAGTCGCTGAGGTTGCCGTCCTTCTCGCGCACATGTTGTTCGGTCGGGATGTAGCCGGGGGCGCATTCGCCATAGCCCATGACAACCACAAACGCGTCGGGGCGTGTCTTCTGCGCCAGCAACTGATATTCGACATACGCCTCGGCCGGCAGCAGCACCAGGATCGCGGGGCCGAGATGCAGCGCCGGCACGTCGAGGGTCGCACCTTTGTCCGCGCGCATCCGCCAGCTCAAACCCAGCGCCGCGAGGCATTGGTTGAACGGCCGCTGCTCCTTCGCGATGCCCGCCTTCAAGTCGTCGGTCGTGAAGCCCGGCCCCTCGCGTGGTTCCAGCCGCAGCGGCGTCGAACGAAACGACACGTCGCCGAGCGGCGATTTCTTCGTGTTGTCCCAGGCCAGTTTCATCGCGGCGTAGACGCGGTCGGCGAGGATGGCGCGGTTCTCCGGCGAGCCGTCGTTGTACTTGCCGGCGGTGACGTTGCCGCTGCACCCGGAGGCGTAGAGCTGCGCGACTTTCGGCGTGTCGGCCTGGCGGCGCTTGCGTGCCAGGCCGACGAAGTCCGCCGACACGCCCCCTTGGCCGTAGTAGCTCATCGGATGCGTCGCGTAGGCGCTCAGCGCCAATACCGCGCGGTCGCCGTCCCAGAAGCTGAGCGTTTTCAGCCACGGGTCGATGGTCCCCTCCTCCGCCGCCCGGATCGCCTCGGCTCGGCTCGCGCTCAAGCGGTCGAAGCGTGGCTTGCCGTCGCCGCCGAGGTAGCGGCGATTCGACGCGACCTTCTCGACCTTCGCCTCGCCGACGCCGACGTGCGTGATACGTTGTGGCGACTTCATGCTTGCACGCAACGATTGTGCGACGCGCTGAACCGCCTTCTCGTGGAACGCGAGATCGCAGATGCTGCCTTTCGCTTTGGCCGCTTCCAGAAGACGTTGCGCTTGCAGGTCGGCGATGGGGGCGTCGTGCTGGTGCAGCGCCGACAGCATCACGCGACTGCGGTCGGTCCCCGCCGCCTCGGCCAGCACCTCGCGCCAGCGCTCGTAGGCGTCGTTGCGGATCTCGCACCAGTCGACCGCCACGACGACGATCGGTTTGGCGTCGCCGATCAGCACGAAGCCGTTCGCGAAAAGGGGATCGTCGATCTTGGCGACGGGCCGAATGCCTCCCCCCATGCACGGATGCCCGATGGGCGGCGTCACGTCGGCCTGGAACACCGCGAGCGACCACGCCTTCGCCTGCGCATGCACCGCCGTCGGCCACGCAGTCGCTACCGCGATCATCAACAACAACGCCATTCGCATCGCAGGCAGTCCTTTCCATTCTCACGCAGGTTCAAAAGGGGGAACTGGCCACAGAGGTCACAGAGAACACAGAGGAAGTCAGAGAGAGGAAAGCTTTGCGCAACCGCATGCATTGAGCTGCCTCCTGTCTTCCTCTCTGTGTCCTCTGTGACCTCTGTGGCTAAATTCTTCTTCTTCACTGCACGAGCGTACTCGGAAATGGCGTCGGCCGCATGCAAAAATCGCGGCTTTCCGTCCCCTGCCCTGCTCCGCACAATGACCGGACTCTGGGACGGCTTCTTTCGCAGCGAGAAAACGATGATGGAACCGGTGGTGGTCGCAACCTGGAAGTTCGGCGCCATCGCGGCGCGGGCAGCCCTGATGCTGCTGGCCGAGGGGAAGCCGGCGCTCGACGCCGCCATCGCCGGGGCGCAGGCGGTCGAGGACGATCCGAGCGTCGATTCGGTCGGCTTCGGCGGCCTGGGCAACACGCTCGGCGTCGTCCAGCTCGACGCCTGCGTGATGGAGGGACGGACGCTTCGTTGTGGAGCGGTCGCGGGAGTGGAAAACATCAGGCACGTCGCCGCCGTGGCCCGCTGCGTGATGGACAAGACGCCGCACCTGTTGCTGGTCGGCGAGGGGGCGAAGCTGTTCGCGGTGCAGAACGGCTTCCCGCTGGAGCCGTTGTTCACGCCGGAGAGCATCGCCCAGTGGGAGAAGCGGCGGGCGATCAAGCAGAAGGACCGGCTGCGTGCGGGGCCGGAACTGACGCACGACACGGTGACGGTGCTGGCCCTGGGGCGCGACGGGTCGCTGGGGGGCTGCTGCACCACGTCGGGGCTGTCGCACAAGCTGCCGGGCCGCGTCGGCGACTCGCCGATCATCGGCGCCGGGCTGTACGTCGACGACACGGCGGGCGCCGCCGGCGGGACCGGCGTCGGCGAGGAGATCCTTCGCATCTGCGCCAGCACGATCATGGTCGAGGCGATGCGTGCGGGCAAGACGCCGCAGCAGGCGTGCGAGCTGGCGGCGCGGCGCGTGATCCAGGTCGCGCAGCGGCGGCAGGCGCCGCTCGCCGAGGTCGCGTTCCTCGCGCTCGACCCGCAAGGCCGCATCGGCGCCGCCTGCACCGCCGGCGCCGACTTCCACTACGCCGTCGGCCGGGCGGGCTGTGTTGAGGTGGTGAAGGCGATCGAGTTCGGCATGGGGGATTGACACGTCCCCCAGCCGCCAAGCCAACAAAACGATTGCGAACCGCCGACCTTCGTGGGACGATCTCTGCGCGTTCGGCGAGCACGGTCTCTTTTCTTTCGGAGCATCATCCCATGAGAATCGAACAGATCGAATTCACCGGCTTGATCAGCAACAAAGCATGGCATGAGATCACCGGCCCGGAATTCTTCAACGCGCTGGCGCGGTGCGGATGGAAGGAAGGAAGGCACGGGAACCCATTTCTTCCAGCGGATGCGCAAGCGCGGGCAGTCGATGGGCATCTCGACGCCAGCGCACCTTGAGCGCGAGATTCGGCACGGCTATTCCACCACAGGCGATCAGGGCAAGACGCTCCACTGGATCTGCAACCGCCAGGTCTGCATCGTCTACAACGACGTGACCGGCACGTTGATCACGATCACCTTCGGCCAGATGTCGGAACACGACGACTGATTTGACGGTGGCCGTGCCAAGCTGGCTTCGACGATGCGGCGGGCAGTGTCGAGGTCGTGAAGGCGTGCGAGTTCGGCATGGGCGACGCTTCGTGAAACCGATCACTTCGCCGATTCGAGGCGCAGGATGTACAGGGTGCCGTCGTCGTTGCCGACGGCGAGATGCCTGCCGTCGCTGGCGAAGGCGAGGGCGCGGACTTCGTCGAGCAGGTCCCAGTGGCGCGTCGCCTTGCCATCGGCGACGTTCCAGAGGACGAGCTTGCGGTCCTGGCCGGCGCTGGCGAGGGTCCGGCCATCGGGCGAGAAGGCCAGTGCCTTGACGGCGGGAGGCGTGCCTTCGCCCTGGTGGCCGGCCAAGGTGCGCGTCGGCTCGGCCTTGCCGCCCGTGATGTTCCAGAGGCGGATCGGCGCGTCGTCGGCCGCGGTCGCCAGCACCGGCTCGACGGGGGAGCAAGTGACGAGTCGGGCCTTGGCGGCGGGAACGTCCAGCTCTTCGAGGTAGCTACCCAGCACGTCCCACATGCGGAGCGTCTGCTTGCCGACGTAGTTGCCGGCGACCAGGTATTTGCCGTCGAAATTGTAGCTGAGCGAGAAGATGCCGACGGAGGGGGCGGTCTCGTTGGCGAGGGCGGCCCAGGCTTCGGGTTCGCCGTCGTCGAACTTCCACAGCCGCAGCACCGGGTCGAAGCAGCCGCTGGCGAGCATCTTGCCCGACGGGGAGAAAGTCATCGCGAAGGGTCGGTTCTTGTGCCCGGCGATGGCGTGGGCTTGCTTCGGCATGGCGCCAGCGAGATCCCAGATCACGACGCGCGAATCGAGCGTGCCGGTGGCGAGCAGCTTGCCGTCGGGGCTGAAGGCGACGCTGCTGGGGCTGCCTTCGAGCGTCGCCCATTCCTTCGGCTCGTCGCCGCCGAGGCGGTGGAGCTTGACTTTGTTGTCCCAGCTCGAGGTGGCGAGCAGCTTGCCGTCGGCGGAGAAGTTGACCGAAGCGACGGCGCGGTTGTGCGGCCGGAAGAACGCGACCATGCCGGGGACGGACAGGAACTTCCGCTCGTCCGCCGGGATCGTTTCCGCCTTGAGCCGATCGGCCGGCGACGGCAGTTTCTGGATCGCTTCGACCGCCTGCATGCGCTGGGTGTGCCCTGCGTTCTCGCGGCGCCATTTCAGCAGATCGAGGCGCGCCGGCTCGGCTTGCTTGGCGTCGGCGGCGCGCTGGAGCAGTTGCTTCAACGCGTCGGTCGCCTTGTCCCCCGCGCGGAGCGAACCGTCCGTGATGAGCAGCAGAACGCAGGCCGCAAGGCAACCAAGCGGAATTTTCATAGAAACTCCCGGAATGTTGGGCTATGTTGCCCTTCATGGTAGATCGGGACGACGATCCCCGCAAGGGGACGGACGCGGATCAGAGAGCCTATCCACTGTGGCACCGAGGACACAGAGACAAGCGATTGCACGCGGCGGATTTGGAACGCGTGAAATTGATTGGCGTGTTGGGCTGGGCGAAAGATGAGCATCCCTCTCCCCTCCGGGGAGAGGGACCGTGGGTGAGGGGTTATCCCACGTCGGGGAAAAATGAAAGCGCCAAGCCCCACCATGAGCAACGCGATTGGTGGGGGTCAAAGCGACCGACGATTCACCCCCAGGAATCGCTTCGCTCATCCTGGGGCTTGGCGATGATCTTTTCCCCCGACGTGGAACGTGACATCGCCAACGATTCTTTGGAAGGATGCCTCGCCATGCTCCGCCGTCCCTTGCTGCTCGCGCTGGCGCTGCTGATCGCCGTGTCGGTCCCGCACGTCCGCGCCCAGGGGGAAG
>JAYSSW010000460.1:0-4029 GCA_043720335.1 Planctomycetia bacterium | reverse complement strand
GGCTCGTCGCGCTGGGAGAGCGCGAAACGGCTCTGGGCGTCCCCCAAGGTCACGCAGGCGGTCGAACGGCTGGCGCGGGATCAAAAAGTCGAAGTCGTGCTCCATCAAGGGGCCGAGGATCTGCGACCCTTCGAGCCAACGAGCGCCGCCAAGGGGACGCGCACCGAGATGGGGCTGTGGCTCAACGAGCTGCAGCGCAAGCACGCCCGCGACGGCAGGCTGCGCGGCGTCCTCCTCTTCAGCGACGGCGTCGACAACGGCTCGCGCTTCCCCGCTCTCGACCAGGCCAGGCTGTTCCGCGCCGTCGCCCCGGTCCACGCGTTCGGGCACGGCAACCCCGACGACGCCCGCGTGCGCCAGGACATCGCGCTCGCCCGCCTGCAGGTCAGCCCGCAGCCGGTGCCGATCAAGACGAGCATGACGCTGCGTGCGCTCGCCCACGCGCCGGGCATGGAGAATTCGTCAGTCGAAGTCAGCGTCTGGATCGAGGACTCGACGACGAAAGTTTCCAAGCAGCTCGGCAGTGTCGAGACGCGCGTCCTGAAGAACGCGCGCGACAACGAGATCGTGCTGACGCGCGACGCACCGGAGCAGGCGGACGAGTACCGCGTGACGGTGAAGGTGAAGCCGCTGCCGGGCGAGACGAACCAGGCGAACAACGAAATCAGCACCTATGTGCAGGTGACGAAGGAAGGGCTGAGCGTGCTGTGGATCGACCGGGCGCGGGCGTATGAGCCAACCTTCGCGCAACGCTTCGCGCTGGGGCCGGAGAAGCGGTTCCGCGTGTACGCCAGCGCCCCGCCGGCGCCGGGGCTGTCACTCACTGACGTGCAGGCGTGGTACCAGTTCGGCAAGGTCCACTACGACGTGATCGTCGTCGGCGACCTCACCGCGGCGCGATTTTCCGGAGGGCATTCGGAGATCTTCAACCAGATCAAGGAGATGGTCGACCGCAAGAAGACCGGGCTGCTGCTGCTCGGCGGCTACGACGCGTTCGCCAACGGCGGCTGGCAGGACACGCCGCTCGCCAGCATCCTGCCGGTGAAGCTCGACAAGCCGGGCCAGCTCGAACAGGAGTCGCGCATGCTGCCGACGGCGGAGGGTTTGCAGTATCCGTTCCTGCGGCTCGACAGCGACCCGGCGAAGAACGACGACCTGTGGCGCAAGAAGCTCGGCCGGCTCGACGGCATGGCGCATCTCGGCACGCCGGCGCCGGGCAGCGTCGTCCTCGCCACCCGCAACGGCGACGAGCCGCTCCTCGTCGCCGGCCGGTTCAACCTGGGCCGCATCCTCGTCTTCGGCGGCGACTCCACCTGGAAGGCGTGGCGCGCCTCGCCGGAGATGCTACTCGCGTACAACCACTTCTGGAAGCACGCCATCCTTTGGCTCGCCCACCAGGAGGACGCGGGGGGCAGCCTGTGGGTCGATCTCGACCAGCGCCGCCTGCTCGCCAACTCGAACGACTTTCTCTCGTTCACGTTCGGCCTGCGCGGCAAGACCGGCCTCGACCGCCCCGACGCCAAGTTCGCCGTCAAGGTCGTCGGCCCCAAGAACGAGGAATATCAAACGACGTTCAGCAAGGACGGCCCCAGCCAGCGCGGCGCGTTCCGTGGGGCGTCGGCGCCGGGCGAGTACCAGCTCCGCGTCGAGGGCGAAGCGAAGGACGTGGACGGCACGCTGCTGAAGGACAGCAAGACGCTGCGCTTCCTCGTCGTCGTCGAGGACGTGGAGAACCTGAACCTGGCCGCCGACCACGAGTATTTGGCGAAATTAGCAACTGCGGGGGGCGGCCGCTTCCACAAGGCCGACGAGCCGCTCTTGTTGTCATTGCTGGACGAGTTGAAAGGCCAGGTGCGCGACGACGTGCGGGTGCGCAGGACGCACTGGCCCGACTGGCGCCGCAACCCCGCGAGCGAAAGCGTCGGCGACCAACTGGCGGCGCTGTGGCAGTCGATGGCGCTGGTCAGCTTCGTGCTGTTCGCGTCGCTGGTGTTCGCCGAGTGGGGCCTGCGCCGCTGGTGGGGGCTGGTGTGATCGTGGCACATCGCCTGAGCCCGAAGCGCGAGCGAGGCCGCCCCGCGCGACGATGGCAAGGCGGGCGTTTCCCGTTCGACGATGCGCAGCGAGTCGCGGCGGGCGCGGCTCTCGCTGCGCGAGTCGCCGGGCCTTTCTTTGCATCGTCGCGCGGGGCGGCCTCACTCGCGCTTCAGGCTCAGGGTGTCGCCGGGCCTTTCTTTGCATCGTCGCGCGGGGCGGCCTCGCTCGCGCTTCGGGCTCTGGGTGTCGACAGCGACAGGCGTTTTCGACGCTGCTGCGCGCGGCCCGCGCGCGGAACTACGTCTACCTACCGTTGTGCGGCGTTCGCACCCCCGCAGCGGCGGCGATTTCCCGATGGACACATGGGCGGGGCAGCTGCGACAATGGCTCAGTGCGCCTGCGCGGAAATGCTTTCCCTGCAACCTCCTCCGTTTTCCGCAATCCGCACGGCATGTCCCTTCGTCTAGTTTGGTGAAGGTATGGGAAAACTGGCTCTCAGCACCTCGAAAGTGCGGCCGTCCGATCGCAGCGGTGTCCTCAACGACTCCGGCGACCTGTTCGTGCGCACCTTCAACGAGGTGCGCGGCGAGCTGGTCAGCACCCTGTACTACGTCCTCGGCAGCCACGACGACGCCCAGGACGCCGCCCAGGACGCCTTCCTCAAGTGCTGGCGGACCCGCGACTCGCTCGACGACGTCCGCAACATGAGGGCTTGGATCTTCCGCGTCGGCCTCAACGCCGCCAAGGATCTCCAACGCAACGCCTGGCGCCGCAAAGCGAAGATGCTCGGCGACGCCGCCCCCCCCGAAGTCGCTGGCGGGCCTTCCGCCAGCGAGGTTTTGGAAGAGAAAGAAGCCCTGGAACAGCTTCGACTGGCGCTGATGGAACTGCGCCCGGAGGAGAAGGAGATTTTTCTCCTTCGTCAGAACGGCGATTTGACCTACGAGGAGATCGCGGAGCTGCGGCGCACCCCGGTCGGAACCGTGAAGACCCAGATGCGCTCGGCCTTGCAGAAACTCCGTCTCGTCCTGAAGGACAAGTAACGTCACCATGCCCCACTGCGACCCCTCTACCGACCAACTGCTGGACTTCGTCTACGGCCTGCTCGAAGCCGACGAGATCCCGGCTTTGCTGGAACATCTGAGCGGCTGCCCAGCCTGCCAGGCGGCGCTGGAGCAGGCGCGCGGCCAGCAGAAGCTGATGGCCCGCGCCGCCCAGGCGATCCACGCCGAGCAGGTCCCCGTCTTCCACGCTCCGGGCGAAGCGGCCCCCATGCCCGCGACGCTTCCGCTCCATCCCTCCGCCACGCCGGTCGAAACTCCCGCTGATCCGTCGCCCGCCCGTCGCCGTTTCCTGCGTCCCGCCCGAATCGCCTGGGCCGCCGCTGCCGCGATCTTGCTCACCGCTGGCCTGTCGTGGTTCAGCTACCAGCGCGGCTTGAACGGCTACGAGGACTCGCTCGCCCAGAGCCGCAAGCGCGTGCAGGAGATCGAAGCGCAGCTCGCGTCGCTCAAGCCGAGCTTCGACCGCGAACAGAAGAACATCGTTGAGACGAGCAAGGCCGAGCACCTGCATTTGCAGGTGATGGGCGCCCAGCGCATCCATCCGGTCGCCGGCGGCATCGTCCACGTCGCGCTGCGCGACCTCGAAGGCAAGCCGGCGTCGGGCAAGCTGCAGTACGAGCTGCGCCGCCCCGCCGACGGGCAGATGCTGCGAAGCGGCGCGATGCAGGCCAAGGGGGACGCGCAGCTGGTGCTGCCCGCCGTGCCGGAGATGGCCGGGCAGTCGATGCAGTTCGTCCTCGAAGCGGAGACGGCCCGCGCCAGCGCCAAGGTGCAGGAGACACTGGCGGTGCCGGCGCCAAGCTTCGTCACGCACCTGTCGACGAGCAAGGCGACCTATCGCCCTGGCGACGCCCTGTTCTTCCGCGCCCTCGCCCTCGACGGCTACAGCCTGACGCCGCCGCCTCTGCCGCTGCCGCTCCGCGTCGAA
>JAYSSW010000459.1:0-4029 GCA_043720335.1 Planctomycetia bacterium | reverse complement strand
CGAACGGCGAACCGATTCAAGCGAATGCATGCTCCGCATCAGTTCCTTGCACACCATGCTGAAAAGACTGTACCCTGCCGAAACCAAGCCCAGCTTCGCCTATCGCCAAGCAGCCTGAAATCGCGGTTTTTCCAAGGCTTCTTTTCGGATAGCCTCTCAGTGCCCCTTCGTGTCCTTCGTGGATAAAAAATCGTGGATGAAAAACATGTGGCCTGAAGCATCGAAGACGGTGGAACTGCTCGACCAGGCGCGCAACGGCGACGCCGAGGCCGTCGAGCAGCTGCTCGCCCGGCACCGCGAGTCGGTCCGGCGGATGATCGACCTGCGCATCGACCCGGCCATCGTGCAGCGCGTCGACGCCAGCGACGTGGTGCAGGAGGTTCTGCTCGAAGCGAGCAAACGGCTGCGCGACTACCTGCAGAAGCCGGTCATGCCGTTCCATCTTTGGCTGAGGCACATCGCCAAGGACCACCTCATCGACGCCCACCGCCGGCACCACCTCGCCCAGAAGCGCGGCGTCAACCGCGAGCAGCCGCTGCACCGGCCCGGCTGGGCTGACCGCTCGTCGATGGAGCTGGCCGGGCAGATCCTCGACCAGGACCTGACCCCCGCGTCGGCCGCGATCCAGGCGGAGCTGCAGCTTCGCATGAACCAGGCGATCCAGCAGCTCGACGACGACGACCGCGACGTGATCCTGATGCGGCACTACGAGCAGCTCGCCAACCAGGAAGTTGCCGGGGCGCTCGGCCTGACCGAAGCCGCCGCGTCGATGCGCTACCTGCGGGCGATGCGCCGGCTGCGCGACCTGTTGACGCCGCCGGGGCAGTCGGCGAGTTGAACGGCTCGATGGAGGTGCAGTCGTCTCGCCTGTTGCAGCGGCCGGAAATTCAACCACAAACGGGAAGACCGCACCTCAACCCCTTCGGCCTACTCCTTCACGGGGCGGACGCGGGCGTTGCGGACCTGGAGCGTGCCGTCCTCCACGTTGAAAGCGAGCGGGCGGTTGGCGTCGCCGTTGAGGGCGCGTTTCGTCGTCGTGCCGTTGAGCCACACGTCGGCTTCGCTGCGGCGGACGACGACTTCGAGGAAGTTCCACTCCTTGGCGGGATGGGCCGCCTTGGCGAGATCGTCGCCGTGCAGGTTGAGCTTCAGGCCGCGCGCGACGACGGTCGCCTTGCCTTTGGCACTGAGCTTGTACTCGCAGCGCAGCGTGCAGGCGCCGAACTTGTCGGCGCTGTCGAGCGGGCCGGCTTTGCTGTCGCCAGTGAAGCCGTCGTCGTTTTTGTCCCAGTTCTTGGGGTTGGCGAAGGGGAAGGGCTGGAAGCCGATCTCCTTGACGCGGAAGTTGCGGAAGTCGAGGGCGGCGCCCTCGGCCTGCCAGCCGAGGTAGCCGCGCGGCGCCTTGAAGCCGACGACTTCCCAGGCCTGCTTGCCGTTGCACCAGAAGGTGAGCTTGTCGCCGGCCGCGAGGAGGCGCCATTCGTTCCATTCGCCCGGCGGCTTCTGCAGGTCGGGGACGCCGGCGCCCCCCTTGGCGCCCGACATCAGGTTGCCGCACGAGTTCTGGGCGAGGTTGATCTGGTGGGCGTTGACCTGCCTGCCGCTGCGGACGAAGAAGCCGCCGTTGTAGCCCTTCTTGAGCGCCTTCCACTCGAAGCGGGCGTCGAAGTCGTCGTACTCCCACTGCGTGGCGAGGTGGGGCGAGCCGCCGCCGGACAGTTTGACAAGTCCGTCGGCGACCTTCCAGTTGGGCGGCTCGGCGGCGTCCTTGGGGATCTTGCCGCTGAAGCGGAAGCCGTCGAAGTTCCTGCCGTTGAACAGTTCGTGGAAGCCGTCCTTGCGCTCGGCGTCGGCGAGCTGCGCGAACACGGGAGGCGTGCAGCACGGCAGGGATAGGATCGCCAGGGAGAGGAGCAAGCGTTTCATGGGGTGTCCTTTCATGGCTGCTTGGTTTTGGAGATCGCGGCACGGGCCTTCTGCATGACGCTGTCGATGCTGACCGGGGCGCCGTTGAGGCGCTTGCTCTCGTCGGCGGCTTCCATGAACGCGAACATCTCGATGGTCTCCTCGGCGGTCACGGGGACTTCGCCGGTGCGGAAGAATTTGGCGATCTCCTTGACGAGCGGCTCGTAGCCGGTGAAGCCGCCGGCGGAGGCGACGCTCTCGCTGCCGAAGACGAGGGCGCCGAACTCGGCCTTGCCGCCGCGGATGCCGCGGAAGGTGGCGATGCGTCCGTCGCCCCAGGCGCCGGTGACGACGTCGGTGTCCTTGGCGTGCGAGCGGGTGACGGTCTTGCAGCCGGTCCCCATGATCGTGTAGAGCGTCTCGACGCCGTGGACGCCGTACCAGAAGAGATCGGGGTGGTGCTCGTCGGTCGAGCAGGGGCTGTAGGCGACGCAGCCGACGACCTTGCCGATCTTCGGGTTGTTCCTCGCGCCGGCGATGCCGGTGCTGAAGCGCAGCGCCGAGCTGGAAAAGACGGGGGTCTTGTGTTCCTTGGCCGCAGCGAAGATGCGCAGCGCGTCGGCGAGCGAGGCGGCGACCGGCTTGTCGATGAAGACGCGCTTGCCCGCCTTCAGCACGGGCAGGACTTGCTCCAGGTGCGGCCGGCCATCGACGCTTTCGAGCAGCACGGCGTCGACCTTCTTCAGCAGGTCGTCGATGGAGTCGACGATCTCGACGCCGAACTGCTCCTTGAGCTGCTTGGTGTAGCCGGCCACGCGGTCGCGGCTGCTGGGGATGTCGGCGCTGCCGCCGGGGAAGCCGGCGACCACCTTGAAGCCCGCGAGCTCGCCTTCGTTCTTGGGGTTGTTGAGGATCTTCGTGAAGGCGACGACGTGCGACGTGTCCAGACCGATGATGCCGACGCGGATCAGCTTCGGCTTCCCCGCCGCAGCGACCGACGACAACACCGCCCAGCACCCGGCCAGTAGCAGCAGTAGCGTGATTTTCATGGACCCTCTCCCTGGTTTCGTGGCTGTTGCAAGTTTCCCTGAGCCCGAAGCGCAAGCGAGGCAGCCCCGCGCGACGATGAAAGGACTGGCCCAGCGACTCGCGCAGCGAGAGCCTCGCCTCGCAGTCGCATCGGCAAACGGGACACGCAACACTTGGCGTCGCCGCGCGGGGCGGCCTCGCTTTGCGCTTCGGGCTCACCATGCAAAAGTATCGACCCGCGAAAGCCAGGAAGCAACCACAATCCGCGTCACGCAGGCCAGGCCGACGCGCACACGCTGCACGCCGGGTCGCGGCGGAGCTGGACGACGCGGAACGCCATGTCGCGCAGGTCGGCGACGAGCATCCGGCCCACCAGCGGCTCGCCGAAGCCGGCGAGGAGCTTGATCGCCTCCATCGCGCCGAGCGCGCCGATGGCGCCGGACACCGCGCCGAACACGGGGAACTGCCGTTTCCACTGGGCGGGCGGCTCCGGGTAGAGGCACGCCAGGCACGGCGAGCGGCCCGGCAGCACCACGGTGAGCTGCGCTTCCAGCTCGTACATCGCGCTGTCGACGAGCGGCTTGCGCTGCCGCACCGCCGCCGCGTTCATCAGCAGACGTTCCTGGAACAAGGGCGCGCAGCTCGCGACGAGATCGACCTGGGCGACAAGCGCATCGACGTTGTCCGGCCCGATATTCTCCTCGACGGCGACGACCTCAATCGACGGGTTGAACGCCCGCAGCCGCTCGGCAGCCTGCTGGGCGCGCGACGCGCCGAGGCCGGCGTGGCTCATGAGGAGCTGGCGGTTGAGGTCGTCGATCCGCAACGTACCGGCGTGCGCCAGGACGATCTTCCCCACTCCCGCCGCCGCGAGCTGGTGCGCGACCACGCCGCCGACGCCGCCGCAGCGCGACACGAGGACGCTGGCGCCCTTCAGCTTCTGCTGGCCCGCTTCGCCGAAGCCGTCGACCCAGAGCTGCCACTCGTAGCGGGCACGGTCTTCGTCGGTGAGGGGGAGCGCGTCGGGCATGGGGCTATCAGTGTGGCTGCAGGTTGGATCACACGCGGAACGCCCAGGGCTGCTGCCCTGGGGAT
>JAYSSW010000458.1:0-1810 GCA_043720335.1 Planctomycetia bacterium | reverse complement strand
TGACGGTGACGAAGCAGCAGATGGCTTCCCCCTTGAGATCGTCCGGCTTGCCGACGACCGCCGCCTCGGCGACCTTGGGATGGTTGACGAGGGCGCTTTCGACCTCCATCGTGCTGAGGCGGTGGCCCGACACGTTCAGCACGTCGTCGACGCGGCCCATGACCCAGATGTAGCCGTCGGCGTCGCGGCGGGCGCCGTCGGCGGTGAAGTAGACGTTGGGCAGGTGCTCGAAGTACTGCTTGCGGAAGCGTTCGTCGTCGCCGTGGATGGTGCGCAGCATCGCGGGCCAGGGCTTCTTGATGATGAGGAAGCCCCCCTGGCCCGCGCCGACCGGGTTGCCCGACTTGTCGACGACATCGACGACGACGCCGGGCAGCGGCTTGGTCGCCGAGCCGGGCTTCGTGGGAACCGCTCCGGGCAGCGGGGCGATCAGGATCATGCCCGTCTCGGTCTGCCACCAGGTGTCGACGATGGGGCAGCGGCCGCCGCCGATCACTTCGTGATACCACATCCACGCTTCAGGATTGATCGGCTCGCCGACCGAGCCGAGCACGCGCAGGCTCGACAGGTCGTGCTGCTTGGGCCAGTGGTCGCCCCACTTGATGAACGCGCGGATCGCCGTCGGCGCGGTGTAGAAGATGCTGACGCGGTACTTCTCGATGATCTCCCAGAAACGGTTCTCGCGCGGATGGTTCGGCGCCCCCTCGTACATGACGACCGTGGCGCCGTTCGCGAGCGGGCCGTAAACGATGTAGCTGTGCCCCGTCACCCAGCCGACGTCGGCGGTGCACCAGAAGGTGTCGTCTTCCTTCAGGTCGAAGACCCAGCGATGCGTGAGTGAAGTTCCGAGCAGGTAGCCGGCGGTGGTGTGCAGCACCCCCTTCGGCTTGCCCGTCGAGCCGCTGGTGTAGAGGATGTAGAGCGGATGCTCGCTGTCGAGCGGTTCGGCGGGGCAGTCGGCGGACGCCTCGGCCATCAGCTCGTGCCACCACAGGTCGCGGCCCGGCTGCATGTTCACCTGCGTGTTGCAGCGGTTGAACACGACGCACTTCTCGACCGTGCTTGATTTCAAAAGCGCGTCGTCGACGTTCTGCTTGAGCGGCACGATCTTGCCGCGCCGCCAGCCCCCGTCGGCGGTGATGACGAGCTTCGCCTGCGCGTCGTTGTTGCGGTCGGAGACGGCCTCCGCGCTGAAGCCGCCGAAGATGACGGAATGGACCGCGCCGATGCGGGCGCAGGCGAGCATCGCGATGACCGCTTCGGGGATCATCGGCATGTAGATGGTGACGCGGTCGCCGGCGACGACGCCGAGCTTCTTCAGCACGTTGGCGAACTTGCAGGTCTCGCGGTGCAGGTCCTGGTAGCGCAGCACGCGCGTGTCGCCCGGCTCGCCTTCCCAGACGATCGCGGCCTTGTTGCGGCGCGGCCCGTCGAGGTGCCGGTCGAGGCAGTTGAAGCTGGCGTTGAGCTTGCCGCCGGCGAACCATTTCGCGTGCGGCTCGACCCATTCGAGGACGGTGTCCCACTTCTTGAACCACGCCAGCGACTCGGCCTGCTCTGCCCAGAAGCCTTCGGGATCGTCGTGCGCCCGCTGCCAGAGCTGGTCGTACTCCGCGGGCGACTTGACGTGCGCCGCCGCCGCGAACTCCGCCGACGGCGGGAACAGCCGGTTTTCCTTCAAGACGCTGGTGATGTTCACATTCGCCGGAGAGGTCATTCACGGACTCCTAAGGTGCAGTGATCGGAGGAGCTAACCACAGAGGACACAGGGAAAAACGCAAGGCTTGCAGCCACGCTCGAAAGAAGACGC
>JAYSSW010000457.1:0-1813 GCA_043720335.1 Planctomycetia bacterium | reverse complement strand
CTTCGCTTGGCGCTCAGGCTCGGACGACGCTCGCTCCGCGAAGCGAAACGCCCTGGAAAACACGGGGGCTTCTCCAGGGCAGTGTTGACGATCACGATGCGATTCCGCGACTCACGGCGTCGGCGGATGTTCGTCCTCCGAAGGCTTCGCCTCCGGGGGTGTCGGCGCCGGGTCGCTGATTGGCACCGGATCGCTGAGCGGCAGCGGCTCCGGTGCGGCCATCGGCAGCGTGGGAGCAGGTGTCGGCGCCACCATCGGCAGCGTCGGCGCGGGGGTCGGTGGCGGGATGTGCAGCGCGGGGGGCGGGGTCGGCGCGGCCATCGGCGGCGTCGGCGCGGCCATCGGCGGCGGGATGTGCAGCGTCGGCGCGGACGGCGCCTCGATCGTCGGCAGGCTCAGCGTGCCGGGCTTCGGCTCCGCAGGCGCGGGGGCCGGCGCGGACGGCGCGGTCGCCGGCGGCTTGGGGGCGAACGGGCTGGGGCCGGCCTCCTCCTCGATCTGCACCTCGTCGAAGCCGGTCTCGTCGACGTGGTGGCGCATCAGGAAGTAGATGATCGTGCTGACGCACCAGAAGTAGCTGTAGCCGAACCCGACCACCAGGAGGAAGAAGAGGTAGATCCAGAAGCTGACGAGGTAGGCGCCGAGCGTGTTGTACCACCTCATCGACTTGTAGTAGTCCTCGGAGAAGTCGGGGCGCAGGACGACGGCGCCGGACGGGGTGACCACGGGCGTCTGCACGTCGGCGAACTTGGAGCCGGAGATGAGCAGGTTGCGCCAGCCAAAGGAGGTGGGGGCGTTGATGAAGAGGTAGGCGGGGTTGCGGTCGGTGGCGGGGATCTTGCCGTCGATGAACGGGGTCTGCGAGACTCCCCATTTGCCGAGGAAGACCATGAGCGAGGCCATGAAGCCGACGAAGAAGACGAGGACGGCGCCGTAGAGGGTGGCGAGCAGCCAGTACCAGAGGTACTGCCAGGGGGCCTGGTAGACGTAGCTGTAGGAGCGGCTGAGGGCGTCGAAGGAGTCGCTGGCCTCGGTGCTGATGGTGGCGTTCATGAGGGGCCAGCCGACCAGGCCGACGAGGACGACCGCCATGACGCAGCCGGCGACCAGGACGAGGGGCCAGAACACGCCGGCGATCAGGATGTCGCCGAGGATCGGGATCAGTTCGAGGAAGCCGAACAGCACCAGGCAGACGACGATGAAGGCGACGAACGCCAGCGGGAAGACCGGGGCGGTGAAGTACGACACGGCCCTTTCACGGGCGAAGGAGACCGCTTCCTGGAGGGTGATCTTCTCGTTGCGGGCGAACTGGACAGCGGCCATGCGGCAGATGGCGCCGCCGAAGAAGCCCCAGACCAGCAGCGTCCACAGCAGGACCAGGACGAGGTAGATGCGGGCGTACATGCCGGCGTCGGCGTCGAAGAGGTAGACGACCGGGGCGAGGAACTTGACGACCGGCTCGATGAGGACGGGGACCTGGTCGGCGATCCAGCCGACCAGGCGCTTGCCTTCGCCGGTCTGCTTGAGGTTGCCGGCCACGAGCAGATAGGGGTTCTGGCCGCGCTCCTCGAACCAGGGCCAGGTGCGCAGCTTGCCGGTCGGCTTGATGCGCGGGTCGGCCAGCTCGGTCTTGAAGCGGGCGAACAGCTCGGCGCCGCCTTCGACCTTGCGGCTGCGGCGCTCGATCTCCGCGATCGTCTCGCTGCTGTCGAGGTACTTCTTCAGCTCGTCGCCGTTCTTGGCCACCGTGAGGAGCGTGCCGTCGATGGCCAGCGTGTAGGTTTCCTTGCCGTCCTTGGTGCTGGCTTCAAGC
>JAYSSW010000456.1:0-8461 GCA_043720335.1 Planctomycetia bacterium | reverse complement strand
ACCTTGCACGTCACCCCCGGCAAGCCGGGGGCTATATGAGCCGGCGGCTTTCCTTCTCCAGCCCCTCGACCACGAAGCGAAGACTCGGCTCGGCCATGCGGTTGAAGTAGCCCCAGGCGTGGCCGCCGCCCGCCGTCGTGAAGTCGATGGTGTGCGGCACGCCGAGAGCGCTGAGCTTCTCGTGCAGGCGGTCGTTGCCGCGCAGCCATTCCGCGTCGTCCGGGTCGATGCAGAAGAACAGGTGCGGCGGCGGGTCGTAGGGGGGCACGTGCATCAGCGCCGTGTCCTGCCGGCACTGCTCGCGGCTGTCGTACATCTCGTCGAGCGGCGACCCCTCGCCATGCAGCTCATGGTAGTCGAGCGCTGACGCGATGCCAGCGGCGACGGGGAAGAGCTTCGGATGCCGGAACGCCAGCCGCAGCGCCCCCTGCCCTCCCATGCTGATGCCGAGCAGCCCCACGGCACGGGGGGCGAGCTTCCAGCGCGACTGCATGAACGGCAGCACGTTGTCAACGACATGCCGCTCGGCCGTCAGGTTCGCGTCGAACTCGGCACAGACGCGGTCGGTCCACCACGACCGCTGGACATGAGGGCAGACGCAGACGATCTTCCGCTCGTCGAAAATGCGGGTGAACGCGGGCCGGCCGCGCAGCGTCTCCAGGCCGAGCGGATGCAGGAACAGCACGCCGAAGCGGGGTTGCGGCACGCCAAATGGCTCGTAGATCTCGACGTTCTTGCCTGCGAGCATCACTTCGGACCACGTTCCCAGCATCCCATCGTCCCGTCAAAAAGAAAAAGGGGAGAATGGTGGTTCTCCCCTTCGTGCGGACATCAATGATTGCCTAGAGGGCCTTGCCGACCGCAGCGTCCTTCTTGGCGCCGTTGTCACGGTAGTAGAGGGGCAGATATCGGTAGTAGACCTCGAGGGTGAGCAGGTTCATGGAGGTGATCATCAGGCGGCCGCCCGACTTGCCATGGGCGTCGCCTTCGGAGGACCAGCTGCCGAAGTTGGGGCTGCTCTGGTTGTTGTCCTGGGTCTTGACCAGGACTTCGCGCATCTTGGTGTTCCAGTCTTTCCACGCCTCGCCGCCGAAGTGGTGCATGACCTGCGTGGCGTAGTAGTAGAAGTAGATGTCCTTGCTGGCGGTCGTGGGCGCGTGGGGCTTGATGAAGGCGTCGACCCCCTTGATCATGCGGAGGTTCTGCGGACCCCAGTTCTGGATGTACTGGCGGCAGAGCAGGCCGACGGCAGTCATGGTTTTGGTGCCGCCGGGGCCGGTGTAGCCGTAGCCTTCGCTGGAGTCGGTGCAGCTGTTGAGGTAGCTGATCGCCTTGCGGATGGTGACTTCGGGGACGTCGAGGCCGGCCATCTGGCCGCTCTTGAGGGCCATGATCTGCCAGCCGGTGACAGAGGTGTCGCCCGCCTGGTTGGGTCCGTAGCGCCAGCCGCCCGCTTCGTGCTGGGCGAAGACGATGTAGTTGATGGCCATCTGGGCGGGGCGGCGGAGGTTCGGGTCCTGGGTCAAGCCGTAGGCTTCGCACAGGGCGATGGCCGCCAAGCCGTGGGAGTACATGCCGCCGCCGAGGTCGCCATTCTTCTTGTTCTGGCGGCGCATGAGGAAGGCGAGGGCCTTCTCGACCGGCTTGTCGTAGGGGTTGTCGGGGGCTGCCTTGTGGGTCTTGCCGGCGGCGAGGAGCGGGAGCAGGCCGAACGCGGTGCCAGCGGTGTCGTTGTTGCTTCCCTTGTCCTTGAAGGCGCCATCGAGCATCCACTTGCCGTCGGGGGACTGCTGGCGGACGAGCCATTTCAAGCCGCGCCCGACGGCGGCTTCGGTCTCGGTGGTGCCGCCGCCGTTGCGGAGGGCGGTTTCGCGGGTGGCGCCGCTGCGGCCGTAGAACGAGCCGGCGAGGGGCATGCCGCGGACGTTGTAGCCGCCGACCTCGCCCGCCGCCATCGTGTTGCCGGGGCCGGAAACCTCAACCGCGCCTCCCTGGCCGATGCCGGAGAAGCCGCCGGGGGCGGGCAGGTTCATCGGCAGGGCGCTCTTGTCGCCGTCCTTGATGCCGACCGCCTCGTTGGGGTTGTTCGAGCCGGGCACGCTCACGTCGGCCTTGCGCTCGTTGATGTAGTTGATCTCGGCGTCCGGTTCGAGCGCTGCGTGGTCGATTTCGGACACGATGAGCGGATCCTTCTTCTCATCGCTGGCCTGGTCGGCGGCGAGCAGCTCCTTGTTGTTGTCGGTTTCGGTCGCCGGGGCGGCGTCGCCGCGCGGGGCCAGCAGGACGAACAAACCGAGCAGCACGCCATGGAACAAGACGCTGAGGATCGCGGCAGGCGCCATGCGGATCAGTTGCTTGCGGTCGGTGTTGTCGCGGTTCTCGTTGATCTTGATGACGGGAGTCGCGGAAGGCCTGGAATTGTTCTCGGACATGGCCCCTTCCTTTCAAATGAACGAACAGAGGTGAACAAGTGGAGTATAGCCGATTTTCGTGCCGCTGTCACAATCGATTTCGTTGAATTATTTGACCGCAGGGTCGTTCTTGGCAGCCGCCTCGCGCTGGTAGAGCGGAAGATGGCGGTAGTAGACTTCGAGCGTGAGCAGGTTGAGCGACGTGACCATGAGCCTGCCGCCCCCTTGGCTGCCCCACACGTCTCCGGTCGCGCTCCAGCTGCCGAAGCTGGGGCTGGTCTGCACGTTCTCCTGCGAGTCGAGCAAGGTGCGGCGCATCTTGGCGTTCCAGTTGGTCCAGGTCTCGCCGCCGAAGTGGAACATCACCTGCGTGGCGTAGTAGGTGTAGTACACGTCCTTCTTGGCGCCGGGGGCGATGGCGACGTGGTTGGCGATGCCGTTGATGAGGCGCAGGCTGCGCGGTCCCCAGCCCTGGAGGTACTGCCGGCAGAGCAGGCCGACCGACGACAGGGTCGGCGTCGAGCCAGCGCCGGTGTAGCCGTAGCCCTCGTTCGCCTTGTCGCAGCAGTGGTCGAGGAAGCGCTCGGCCTTGCGGAACGTCACCGCAGGCACGTCGAGGCCAGCCATCTGGGCGCTCTTCAGGGCCATGATCTGCCAGCCCGACACGGACAGGTCGCCCGCTTCGCCGGGGCTGTAGCGCCAGCCCCCCAGGTCGTGCTGGCTGGCGACGATGAAATTGACGGCCAGCTGGGCGTTGCGGCGGAGCAGCGGGTCCTGCGTCAAGCCGTAGGCTTCGCAGACGGCGATGGTGGCCATGCCGTGCCCGTACATGCCGCCGCCGAAGCTGCCCGTCTTCTGGTCCTGCTTGCGGCGCAGGAACAGGAGGGCCTTCTCGATGGGCTTGTCATACGGGTTGTCCTTGCTGGCCCGGTGCGTCTTGCCCGCGCCGAGGAACGGCAGCAGGCCGAGGGCGGTGCCGGCGATGTCGTTGGCGACCCCCTTGTCCTTGTAGGCGCCGTCGAGCATCCAACGCCCGTCGGGGGACTGCTGGCGGATCAGCCAGTTCAAGCCGCGCGTGACGGCGGCCTCGGTTTCCGAACTGCCGCCGTTGCTGCGCAGGAGCAGTTCCTTGGCGCCGCCACTGTCGCCGCCGCGAATCTTCTTGAGGTCGAGCATGGTGGTGGGGCCGAACGGCACGCCGCCTTTTCCTTGCCGGTCGGTGTTGCCGTCCTTGAGGGTCGGCATGCCGCCGATGGTGCCGTCGCTCGACTTGAAGCCGTGGGGGACGGGGACGCTCTCTAGCGACGCCGCGTCGAGACCGCCAGGCATACCGACGCCGCCGTTCAATTTGTCCTCGCCCGAGATCGTGACGCCGCTCAGGCGCTGGCTTGGGGTCGCGAGTTCGATGTCGTTCTCCAGGCCGCTGCCGATCGTTTCGATGAGGAAACGCGGAGTATTCCGGTCTTCGTCGGGCGAGTCGGCGACCATGTCGTTTCGCTCGCTGAGCGCTGGCTCGCGGTCGTGGTACGCCTGGCTGGCGGCTGACACGACGAGCAGGAACAGGCCGAGCAGCGCGACGTGCGTGACGACGCTGACGAACACCGCAGACGCCAACCGCAGCGAACGCCGACGATTCGGCGCGGGTGCGCTGGGAAGGATCACGGCCTGGGGGCGGGTCGAAGCGGTCGTCATGGTTCGTTCTCCTGCTTCAACGGCACGTCAGTTCAAGCTCGGCGGCGGGACTCCGCCCCCTTCCTGCGAGGTCGGCGGCGGGATCGGCCTGGCCAGCGGCGGGGGCGCCGGCTCCTCCTCGGGAACCTCGAATGACACGCTCTTGTCCCGCAGCGTCACCAGGGCTTCCCGCGTCGCCCGGTCCCCCTTGCGGAACCACAGTCCCATCAGCACCATGCACGCCACGATGGCGATCACGCCCAACAAAGAATACATCAGGATCGACTTGCTGTACGGTTCCTCGTTGGTCGCGGGGCGTTCTTCCAGCGTGATCGTCTTGCCGATCAGGATCGGCGTGATCGGCGGCAGCTTGCGGGTCTTGGGGTCGTGCTCCTCCAGGTAGCGGAACTTCGTGACGAAATAGCCCTCGAAATATACCTTCTTCCGCAACTTGTCGGCTGGCGTCAGGCCTTCGGGAAGGTCGAGGAAGATCACCGCGAACGGGTTGGCGTCCTTGTTCGGCCCGACCACCCAGCCCTCGTAGAACGACCGCACGCCCATCTCCAGGGCGGGCACTGGGGCGGCGTCGTGCTTGACCAGCTTGATGAGCCTGCCCCGCAGCGGGATCACCTTGCCCCGGTACAAATTCGGCTTCTGCCACAGGTGCGAGAACGTCACGTGCTCGTTTTCCTTAGCCGCCACACTGAACATCTCCGGCGTCGCCAGCATCGAATTCACCAGGGCCTGGCTGTAGGCCTGGTAGAGCGCCATCGACGCCTTCGGGATCTCCAACGGCGACTTCGCGTTCAAGTTCGGCATCGGGCGGTCATCGACGATGTCGTTCAGCCAGTCCGCACGCAGAGGCAGCAGGAATTCGCCCGCGATCTGCCATTCCGGCCAGAGCAGCGGATCTTCGGAATTTTGGGCCCGCAGCGCCATGGCGCCGAACGGATTCAGCCCGAACGCCGTGCCGACCGACGCCCGGACCAGCATTCCTTGATGGGTCTCGAAGAACGGCAGGACCATGTCTTCCGGGTCGGCTTTCTTCTCCTGCTTGTCCTTGCCCTCCTGGGCGGACACCGAAAACCCGAGTGCCACCGTCAGCAAGCAATGCAGGAGACGCCTGCAACCTCCGCGCGACATGAAGACCATCCTCTCCTGATTGGACGCAGCAGCAGGCGGAAAGTTCCCGAAAGGAACGCAGCCAATCGATTCGGCGAGCCGTGCATGCTCCCGGTCTCTCTCCGCGCCGCTACTTGTCCTTGTCCAGCATGCGTTCAACCGGCGGCGGCACGAAGTGGACCTTGGTGAATCCCGATTTCTTGCACACGTCGTAGACCTGCATCACGAAGCCCTGCTTCAAGTCGGGGTCGGCTTCGATCTTCACGTTCGTCTTGTCCGAACCGGGCTGGGCGCGGATGCCCTTCAGCGTGACGCCGAGCTGCGCCATGCTCTCCTCGATGGTCACGTTGAAGTTGGAGACGTCCTTGAAGTTGGCATCCTGTGCCTGCTTGTAGGAGATGGTCGTCGGCTCGCCGGTCTTGCGGCTGCCTTCGACCTTGCCCGCCACCGCTGACTTCACACGGATCTGGATCGCGTCGTTCAGCTCGGCCAACAGGTCGTCCTCCGGCACTGACAGAGGCGCTTCGGTCGTGTTGGGGTTGGTTTCCTTCCCCTTTTTCGCGTAGTCAGCCGGCGGCACCAGGCTGCCGGGGATGTGCCCCTCCAGCGACGACGGGTGGTACGTCATGATGAAGAACGCCAGGATCTGGAACGCCATGTCCAGGAACGGCGTGATGATGAGGCTCAGGTTGACCCCGTCGCTCCCGGCGTGCGTGTGCAGCTTGCGGCTCATGATTCGATCCTCTCCCGCCGAGGCTTCGCCCCGGCGTCCCTGTTCTCGCTCATCGCCCTTCGACCTGCACGACCGGCGGCACGAAATGGACCTTGTCGATCCCCGCGCGCTTGCAGGCGTCGTAGACCTGCATCACGAAACGTTGCCTGACTTCGCCGTCCGCTTCGACCTTGACCGCGACCTTGCCTCCGACACTGCCGATCCGCGCCTCGCGCAGCTTCTTCTCCAATCGTCGCAGGCCTTCGTCCCACTGCACGCTGCTGTCGGCGACGACCTCGAACTTCGCGTCCTGCTGCTGCTTCATCAGGATCTGGCTCGGCTCGCCGACCTTGCGATCCCCTTCGATTCGCCCCGCGATCACCGCCGGCACATGGACGTGGATTGCCTCGACCAGTTCATCCGGATCGACCGACACGGCGTGCGGGTCGGGCGCAACGTCGTTCATCGTGGAGCTTTGCTTCAGCGATCCTGGCGGCGCGAGCAAGCCAGGCACATGGGCTTCAAGAGCCGACGGGTGGTACGTCATGATGAAGAACGCCAGGATCTGGAACGCCATGTCCAAAAACGGCGTGATGATGAGGCTCAGGTTGACCCCGTCGCTCCCGGCGTGCGTGTGCAGCTTGCGGCTCATCGTTCGTTCCTTTGGATTATGCCCAGGGTTTCACCCTGGGCTGGCGGAATCATCCTTTCAGGATGAAGAACCCAGCTACGCCTCCGCCTTGGGAGCGCTGCCCCCCTTGGTCTTGACGCGGAGCTGCCAGTGCTTGAAGCCGGCGCGCTGGCAGGAGTCGAGCACCTTCCAGACATCGCGGTAGGTGCAGTTCTCGTCGCTGCGCAGGATGATGACGATCTTGATCTCCCCCTGCCGCCCCTTGGCGCGGGCGATCTGCTCCAGGCGGTCCTTCTCGCGCTTCAGGTACAGCTCGATCTTGCCCGACGTGTCGAGCTGGCTCGCCTGGCTCGCCAGCGCGCCGCCCAGCTTGCCGGTGCGGTCGAGGTTGAGGAAGATCCACTCCTCGGCCGTGTTGTCGATCGGCACGGCGGACGACACGGTCGGCAGGTTGATCGTGTCGTCGAACTGGTCGACGCGGACGAAGTTGACCGTGATCAGGAAGAACATGATGAGCTGCAGGACCAGGTCGAGCATCGGCGTCAAGTTGACCTCGACCCCTTCTCCCCCGACGTTCGCGGACATGGCGTCTCCTCGGAGTCAAAAAGCGAACCACAGAGGCACAGAAACCCGCGTCTAGCGGCTGGCGGGCATGCCGGGCGTGGATGCGCCGCCTGCGGGGGCGGTCTTGCCGTCGGCGGTCTTCTTCGAGTTGTGGTACATCTGCGTCAGCAGGTCGTCGGCCAGGTTGGTGGTGGCCATCGAGATGCCGGTCAGGCGGTTCTTGAAGAACGTGAAGAAGAAGATGGCGGGCACCGAGACGGCGACGCCGACGAGCGTGACGACGAGGGCGTGCGAGATCTCGCCGGCGAGGACGCTGGCGTCGGGGGCGGCGCCGGGCCTGCCCAGTTTGCGGAACGCGCCGACCATGCCCGACACCGTGCCGACCAGCCCGAGCATGGGGCCGAGCGTGCCGATCGTGGCGAGGTAGCTGATCCAGTTGTCCTTGCTGGCGCGGACGGTGTCGACCATCGCGAACATCGCTTCGCGGGCGTCCTCGATGCCGTACTGCAGACGCGCCATGCCGGCGGTCAACACGCGGCCGAGGAACGAGTTCTCGTTCTTGCACAGCTCGTAGGCCTGCTTGAACTGCCGCTTGTTGACCATGTCGGTGAACTCGTCGACGAAGGCGGGGGGCACGGCGTCGGCCAGCCGCAGGTCGATGACCAGCACGATGATGAGGGCGACCATGGCGACCGAGATGATGAGGAACAGGACGCCGAAGATGAGGCCGATCGACTTGAAGAAGTGCGTGACGGGGTTCTCCTCCTCGCCTTCGCCGGCCGCTTCGCCCTTCTTCTCCCCTTCCTGCGCCGTCGCGCTGCCTGGGGTCGCGAGCATCACCGTCGAGGCGAAGAACGAGCAGACGAAAAAGAAGAGCAAGGCGCTGAGCAGCCCCTTCTGACACCGGGAAGCGAACGAAAGCATGTTGAAAGCCCCAAAGGATGTGCTGTGTGTGGACGCGATGCCACTGGCTGCCTTGACCATTCGACGGGAACCGAATCTGCGAACCGGACCTGAAAGGGGGAGGCGCCTGGGCACGGCTCCATCATTCCCTGCATCTATCTTGAATTTTGGACCCCTCACCTGTCAAGTTTATTCTCGTTGGTCGTCTCGATTCATTCGGCAGTTCCCGAAAAGTTCGCCAAAAAATTGCTGCCGTCGGCTCAATCGGGCGTCAAACCTCGAACATCTCGGCCAGCCCCGCCTCGACCAACTGCGTGCCGGAGACGTAGCAGCCCTTCTCGGTCCAGGCGCGGACCTGGGCCTCGCCGACGCCGAACATGTCGGCCTGCCAGCGGTCGATCTCCTTCTCCAGCTCGTCGAAGTGCTTGGCCCACTGGAACGCCTCGC
>JAYSSW010000455.1:0-8469 GCA_043720335.1 Planctomycetia bacterium | reverse complement strand
TCTTGCCTTTCTTGCCTGTGCCGGCCATCTCGGTCAAGCGGGTGACGAAGTAGCCCATCTGGCGGATTTTCTGCTGGGCTTCCTCCTCGTTGCCCGCTTCGATGGTGTCCTTGACCTCGCCGCCGGTCGTGTCCATCGCCTCGTACTGGAAGGTAGGCATCGTCGGACTCCGAAAAAGAAAGAATGACGCGGTGCGGATATCGGTTTGCGGGCGAACGGCCGGTGTGAGCCGGCTGGTCCAATTTTCAGCGGATGCGAGGTTCTGCCAGCCCGCTTAAGCAGGCCGTTCGCCAGGATGTTACTCGTCGTCGAACGCGGTTTCGCGGACGATCTCCTCGATGGTGGTGTAGCCGGAGAAGAGCGCCCGCATGCCGGCTTCGCGGAGCGTTTCCATGCCCTGTTTGCGGCAGGCGGCGCGGAGCTGGTCGGTCGAGGCGTTGGCGCTGATGAGGTCGCGCAGCTCGTCGGTCATGGCGATCAGCTCGAAGATGCCCATGCGCCCCTTGTGGCCCGTGTTGTTGCAGCGGTCGCAGCCCCGGCCGTAGTAGAACTTCTTGCCCGCCGTGTCCTGCTTGCGCAGGTTGAGTTCCAGCAGCATCTCCTCGCTGGGGTCGAACTCGGTGCGGCAGTCCTCGCAGATCTTGCGCACCAGGCGCTGGGCGAGGATGCCTTCGAGCGTGGCGGTGAGCAGGTAGGTTTCCAGCCCCATGTCGCGCATGCGGGTGATGGTGCTGGGGGCGTCGTTCGTGTGCAGCGTGCTGAACACCATGTGCCCCGTCAGGGCCGCCTGCACGGCGATCTGGGCGGTCTCCAGGTCGCGGATCTCGCCGACGAGGATCTTGTCGGGGTCCTGCCGCAGGATCGCACGCAGGCTGCTGGCGAACGTGACGCCGATCTCGGAGTTGATCGGCACCTGGACGATGCCGTCGATGTCGTACTCGATCGGGTCCTCGCAGGTGATGATCTTGTCGGTGATCTCGTTGAGCTCGCTGAGGGCGGAGTAGAGGGTGGTGGTCTTGCCCGACCCGGTGGGGCCGGTCACGAGCATGATGCCGTTGGGTCGGCGGATCATCTCGCGGAACTGGGCGATCAGTTTCGGCTCCATGCCGACGCGGTTGAGGTCGAGTCCGACGTTGCCGCGGTCCAGCACGCGGATGACGCAGCTCTCGCCGAACATGGTGGGCAGGATGCTGACGCGCATGTCGACCTGGTTGCCGCCGACGTTCAGTTCGATGCGGCCGTCCTGCGGGAGGCGGCGTTCGGCGATGTCGAGGTTCGACATGACCTTGATGCGGGTCGAGATCGCCATCGCCAGATGGCGCGGCGGGGGGACCATCTCGAACATCACGCCGTCGCAGCGGTAGCGCAGCTTGTACTCCTCCTCGAACGGCTCGAAGTGGATGTCGCTGGCCCGGTCCTTGATGGCGAGCAGCATGACCATGTTGATGAGCTTGCGGACCGGGGCGGCGTCGGCCTCGCTCATCATCTCGTCGAGGTCGATGCTCGTCTCGCGGCGTGTGCCGTGCGCGTCATCGTCCGCCTGCAGGGCGGAGATGATGTCCATGATCGACTCTTCCTTGCCCAGGTAGCACTTCGTCATCACCTCGGCGATGGCGGCGGGCAGGGCGAGGCAGGCCTGGACTTCCTTGAGGCCGAGGAGATTGCGCAGGTCGTCGAGCGACGGCAGGTTGTTCGGATCGCCGACGACGACGGTCAGCAGGCCGTCCTTCATCGTGAGGGGCAGCACCTTGTAGACGCTGGCCATCGTCTCCGGGACGAGCGCCAACGCTTCGGGCTGCGTCTTCAGTTCTTCGAGCGGCAGCAGCTTGAGGTTGAACTGCTCGGCGAGGGCTTGATAGAGCTGCAGTTCGGTGATGAGGCCGCGAGCGATGGCCGCCTGCCCCATCATGATGCCGGAGTTCTTCGCTTCCTCCAGCACTTCCCAAAGCTGGTCGTCGTCGAGGTAGCCCAGGTCGACGAGCACCTGGCCGATGCGTCGGCCGGTCGAACGGCTGGCGGTGCCGGACTTCACCGGAGCAGGTTTGTGCTGACTCGCCGAGACGGCGGGCTTGCCGCCCGGCTTCGCAGGGGGCTTGCCAGCGGGCGGCGCGCCGGGTTTCGCCACAGCGGGCACGGCAGGCTTGCCAGGCGTCGGCGCGACGCCGGGCTTGGCGGGAGACTGGCCGGGCACGACAGGCTTGCCAGCAACAGGCGCGACGCCAGGCTTCGCGGGGGGCTGGCCGGGAACCACAGGCTTCGCGCTCGGCGTCCCTGAAACGGGAACACCGGGTTTCGCACCCGGTTGGCCGGGAACCACAGGCCTCGCGGGAGGCTGGCCTGGCGTGGTCGGCTTGAGCGCGGGGGTGCCGGCGCCGGGAACGATCGGCTTGCCAGCGACCGGCGGTTGACCGGGCGTCGCGGGCTTGCCGACCAGCGGCGGGGTCTTGCCGGCCGCTCCCGGCGCAGGGGGTGTCGCGCCCGGCTTCGCGGGGGGCTGGCCCGGTGTTCCAGGCGTCTTCTTCGGCAGATCGGATTCGTTCGCGCTCATGATCGTTCAGCCTCGAACCCCAGCGTTTCAAAATCACTCGATTCAACGACCTTCAATCATCATCGTCGTCCTCGTCGCGGGATGGGCGGCGACGCTTCTGACCCTTCGGTCGGTCGTCGTCATCATCCTCGTCTTCGTCATCCTCGTCCTCCTCGTCGTCGAGGACGCCTTCCTCGGCCTGTTTGATGCGCATCGCCAAGTCGGCGGGCTTCTGCGACTTCAGCAGCACCTCCTCCTTCTCGCACAGGCCGTTGCGCCAATGGCGGAACAGGCAGTCGTCCATGAGGAACATGCCGTCCTTCGCCCCGGTCTGGATGCTGGAGTCGATGCGGTAGACCTTGTTCTCGCGGATCAGGTTCTGGATGGCGGGCGTCACCACCATCATCTCGTAGGCCGCGATGACCCCTTCGGGCTTCTTGGGCAGCAGCGTCTGCGACAGCACGCCGATGAGGGCGGTCGACAGCTGCGTGCGGATCTGGTCCTGCTGCTCCTGCGGAAACACGTCGATGATGCGGTTGACCGTGGCCGACGCCCCGTTGGTGTGGAGCGTGCCGAACACGATGTGGCCCGTCTCGGCCGCCTCAATGGCGGCATGGATCGTTTCGAGGTCGCGCATTTCGCCGACGAGGATGATGTCGGGGTCCATGCGGAGGGCGCGTTTGATGCCTTCCTTGAAGTCGTGGACATCGACGCCGATCTCGCGCTGGTTGATCGTGCTCTTGGCGTGCTGGTGGTAGTACTCGATCGGGTCTTCAAGGGTGATGATGTGTCGGTCGTAGTTGTTGTTCAGAAAGTTGATCATGCTGGCGAGGCTGGTCGTCTTGCCCGACCCGGTCGGGCCTGTGACGAGGAGCAAACCGCGCGGGCGGACGATGAGCCTTTTCACGGCTTCGGGCATGCCGATCTGCTCGAACGACAGGAACTGGCTGGGGATGCGTCGCAGCACCATGCCGATCGAGCCGCGCTGCTTGAAGATGGCGACGCGGAAACGGAAGCCATTGATGTACTCGATGGCGAAGTCGGAGCCTCCCTTTTCCGCCAATTCCTGCTGGCAGCGGTCGGGGGTGATGCTCTTCATCAGGGCGGTGGTGTCGTCATTGTCGAGAACCTTCGTCTCCAAACGGCGCATGCGGCCCTGGTGACGGATGACCGCCGACTGCCCCACGGTGATGTGCAGGTCGCTCGCCTTGAGCTGGATGACGGTGTTGAGCAGCTTGTCGATCAGGGGCTGCTTGCCGCTGCTGTCCAAAGGGCCTGTGGTTACCGCTGACATGAAGAACCTCACCGAGATGACGATGCAACGGTTTTTTCGGAATCCGCGTGAGAATCAACAAGTGACGGGCGTTGCGAACGAACTGCCGAGACGGGACGATGCCTCTTCACCATTATCCCAGGCTTGCGGAGACAAGCAACCTTTTTCGCGGAAACGAGGCGAAAAAAGCCCGCGTCGCTCGTTATGCGCGCTGGTGGTCGCTGATCGCCAGAAGTCGTTGTGGGGCAGCATTTCCGCCGCAAGATAGCGGCAGAAAATCGAGTAGAACGGCATGATGGGTCATGCAAGGACCGCGAATAGCTGACAATCGAAACGAATACAAATCCATCCGGACATGCGAATCGAATTGACTTCTCGCCTTGAAGCAGAATTGGGAGGCGAACGACACGAAAGACGGGGATGCACGTCGTTCGCTTTCCCGAAACCGCCACCAATCACTCGGCCGTCGAATGGCAGATGCTCAGCACTTCTTCGAGCGTGGTGATTCCCGCAGCTGCTTTGCCCACACCATCTTCCAGCAATGTCTTCATGCCGTGCAGGCGCGCCTGGCGACGGATCGCCTGGGCCGGTTCGCGGTTGAAGGTCATCTCGCGGATCGCCCCGTTCATGCGCATCATCTCATAGATGCCCTTGCGTCCACGGTAGCCGGTGTGATTACAGTTCGCACAGCCTCGGCCCCGCATGAAGGTCGCCGCCTGTCCCTGCGCGGGGGTCAGGCCAGCGGCGCGAATCTCGGCGATCGGGGGCTTGTCCGGCTCCTTGCATTTTGGGCAGACAATGCGGACCAAACGCTGGGCCATGATGGCGATGACGCTTGATGCGACGAGGAACGGCGGCACCCCGATGTCGGCCAGACGTGTAATGGCGCTAGGCGCATCGTTCGTGTGAAGCGTGCTAAAAACCAAGTGTCCCGTCAGCGAAGCCTGCACTGCGATGTCGGCTGTCTCGTTGTCGCGGATTTCGCCGACGAGGATGATGTTGGGGGCCTGACGCAGCATGGCGCGGATGATGCGGGCGAAGTCGAGGCCGATGTTGTGCCGCACCTCGACCTGGTTGATGCCGGGCAGGTAGTACTCGACCGGATCCTCGGCCGTGATGATCTTGCGGTCGGGGCGGTTCAGTTCGTTGAGTGCCGAATAGAGGGTTGTCGTCTTGCCCGACCCGGTCGGTCCCGTGACCAGGAAGATGCCGTTGGGGCGTTTGATGATCGTCTGGAACCGCTTGTAGTCCTCTTCCGCGAAGCCCAGGTCGCGGATGCTCACTTGAATCGTGGTTCGGTCGAGGATGCGCATGACGACCGATTGACCGTGGCTGGTGGGCAGAATGCTGACGCGAAGGTCGAAGTGCTTCCCCTTGGTCGTCATCTTGATACGCCCGTCCTGAGGGCGTCTCTTTTCGGAAATATCGATGTTGCCCATGATTTTCATGCGGGACACCATCGGCGCATGCAGACGGCGCGGCGGGCTGTCGCGCTCGACCAGCACCCCGTCGATGCGGTAGCGCACCCGCACCCGGTCGGCGAAGGGCTCGATATGGATGTCGCTGGCGCGCAGGCTGATCGCTTCGGAGATGATGAGGTTGACCAGCTTCACCACGGGGGCTTCGCTCTCATCGGCGCTGGCGAGATTGCTCGAAGTCGCTTCGGTCTCGGTGAAGTCGATCTGCGTGTCGGTGAACTCGGACAGCATGGAGTCGACCGATTCGGTTTCGGTCTGGCCATAATGCCGGTTGATGGCTTCGACGATTTGCTCCTTGGGAGCGAGGACCGGCTGGATGTCCTTGTTGAGGATGAACTGGAGCTTCTGGAGCGTTTCGTAGTCGGTCGGGTCGTGGACGACGATCTTGAGGACGCCGTTCTCCTGTGAGAGTGGAATCACGATGTTTTCGCGCGCCACCGACTCGGGGACCATTTCAATGACGGCTTGCGGGATGGTCAGGTCGGTCAGGCTGACCGACTGCATGCCGGACGCCTCCGCCACGGCGTTCATGATCTCTTCTTGCGTGGCGTAGTTCAGCTTGAGGATGGCGTCCTGGAGTTTGGCGCCGGTCTGCTGCTGGAGCGTTTTGGCTTCGAGGAGCTGGTCGGGGCCGAGGATCCCCTTTTTGACGAGAATGTCGGTGAATTCGGCGCGTGCCTTGGCCATGGGAGGGGTCTCCTGCTCAGCTGGAAGACGCTTCTGCCGGGGTGGGACGTGGAAGTCGGGCAGTCGGGTCGTCGCAAGGTGTGCAAATGATGCTGGTCCGTTGTCCGTCAACCACTTCAAGATAAACAAGCCAGGCAGGACGTTCAAGCGAAAAAGGGGGGATTCGCGCAAGGTCGGTGCGGTTTATCGTTCCTCATGCAAACGAACCGCGTAGAATGATAACAGAACCGTAACCAGGGAGACCACGCCATGAACCTTGCTCCAAGGACTGCCTGGGCATTGGGATTGCTCGCCTTCCTCGCTTCGCTCAGCCTCGACACCACCCGCGCGCAGGACACGCCGGACGGCAATGGGCCCGCGCTGAACGATCCGATCGAAGTCTTGACCCGAGGCCCGGTGCATGAAGCATTCGCCCAGCCGCAGGAAGCCGGCCCGAACATGGGGGAGACCGCTCCGAAGGAGCCGCCTCCGCCCATCCCCGAACAACCCCCGGAAGAGAAGCCCGAAGCGGACAATGCCCAGTGGATCCCCGGCTACTGGGCCTGGGACGCCGCGCGCCAGGACTTCACCTGGGTGAGCGGCGTCTACCGCGTCGCGCCGATGAACCGTGAGTTCGTGCCCGGCTACTGGGCGAACACCGACGACGGCTGGCGCTGGGTGCCAGGCTACTGGGCGAACCCCAACCAGCCGGAGCAGCAGTACACGCCGCAGCCGCCGGCCCCGCTCGACGACGGCCCCAACCTGCCGCCCCCCGACGACAACAACACCTATGTCCCCGGCTTCTGGCAGTACCGCAGCGACAGCTTCGCCTGGCAGCCCGGCTACTGGTCGCCCATGCAGGCGGGCCGCTTCTGGGTCGGCCCGCGCTACAACTGGACGCCGCGCGGCTACCTGTTCTGCAACGGCTTCTGGGACGTGCCCTACCACGAACGCGGCCTGCTGTTCGCGCCAGTCGCCTTCCATAGGCCGCTCTGGCACGACCCGCTCTGGGCCTACCGCCCTGGCTTCGTCGTCGGCTTCGGCTCGTTCTTCGACTCCGCGTTCTGCCGCACCGGCGGGTCGCACTTCTACTTCGGCAACTACTACGGCGGCCACCACGCCGGCCTCGGCTACCGCCCCTGGTACAACGGCGCCGGACGCTACGACCCGACGTTCAACCACCACGGCTGGCGCAACAACCTGGGCGGCAACTACGTCGCCAACACCCAGCGGCTCTACAACGACCGCAACCTCGGCCGCGCCCCGGCGCCGCCGATCAACCTCGCCGCCCAGCGCAACCTCGCTGGCAAGGGAAGCGTCGCCCACGCCAACCTGGTGACGCCGATCAACCAGTTCAAATCCACCCAGGTGAAGCTGGTGCAGTCGAACGCCACCCAGATCAACGTCCACAAGACGCAGGTGCAGCGGGCTCGCGAAACCAGCGCCAACCGCAGCCAACTGGAGAGGCCCGTCGCCAAGAACGAGCCGCGCTCCATCAAAACGGCGGCGATCCTCGGCAACCAAGGCGCGCCCAAATTGATCGAAGGGGGCGTTGTCCGTCCTGGCAATCCCGAGTCCAAGGGCAACGCGAAGGGGGATCCTTCGACTGTGCGCAATCCCGGCGCAGCCAAGATCGAAGGCAAGTCGTTCCCGACGCCGAAACTGACCGAGCAGCCGAAGATCAACAACCCGGCGCCGAAGATTGACAACCGCAATCTTCAGCAGCCCAAGACCATCAACAACGCCCCGAAGGTCGTCAACCCGGCTCCGAAGATCAACAATCCGGCGCCTCGTGTCATCGAGCAGCCGAAGATTATCAACAACCCTCCGAAGATCAACAACCCTCCGAAGATCAACAACCCGGCTCCGAAGATCAACAATCCGGTGCCTCGTGTCATCGAGCAGCCGAAGATTGTCAACAACCCTCCGAAGATCAACAACCCGGCTCCGAAGATCAACAACCCGGCGCCTCGTGTCTTCGAGCAGCCGAAGATCATCAACAACGCCCCGAAGATCAACAATCCTGCGCCACGGGTGATCGCACAGCCGAAGGTCATCAACAACGCCCCGAAGATCAACAACCCGGCGCCGCGCGTCAACCCGCCGGCTCGCCCGGCGCCGCGCGTCATGCCGCAGCCGTCGCGACCGGCTCCCGTTCGCAGCGCCCCGCCTGCGAAGAGTGGCGGTGGGGCTCCACGCGGCGGCAAACGCTGATTGTCGTCCCAACCAAGCGAGAAGCCCACCGAAAGGTGGGCTTCTCGCGTTCGTGACCCGTCGTTGCGGCGCTATTCATCGTCGTCGCGCAGCTTCGCCAGCACCGAGAGGTCCTCCAGCGTCGTCGTGTCGCCCGTGGTGAGCTTGCCGGCGGCGATGTCGCGGAGCAGGCGCCGCATGATCTTGCCGGAGCGCGTCTTCGGCAGCGCTTCGGTGAAGCGGATCTCGTCGGGGCGTGCGAGCGCGCCGATCTCCTTGGCGACGTGCGTTTGCAGCTCCTTCTTCAGCGCGTCGCTCGTCTCCACGCCGCC
>JAYSSW010000454.1:0-4043 GCA_043720335.1 Planctomycetia bacterium | reverse complement strand
GGGACTTTGAAGTCCCCAGGGACGCCGTCCCTGGGCTTTCGTGTTCCGACGTGGGATTTGCCGACGGACTACACCAATCGGTCGATGGTGTGGACGACGATCCAGACGTCTTTTTCCGATTCGCCTGAGTAGCGTTTGTAGAGCTTCTGGATCGTTCGTTTCATGTCCGCGATGAACGACCATAGAGCCGGGTCGTTCTTTTTCAGCGGATGGTCGATCACGAAAACGACGATGTTCTCCTCGTCGAATTCCGACGAGGGCGATTCTCGCCAGAACCCGGTGTGCACCGAATCCATGAGCGAGGACATCGTGAAACCGGTCAATTCCGACTGTTTCAGATGCTTCATGAAGCCGCGAATCACGTGGATCTGGTTGGGCTTCCTCTGGTTCGGCTTGCGATTCAGGGGAAAGTGACAAACAATCCGCGTGCGGCGTTCAAACACTGGTTCCGTGGGCACGGCGTCGGCTCCAAATCGGAAGGCGTGTCGAGCAGGTCACGACTTGCACGGCGTCTGCACGAAATGCAGGCCCGCTTGCTGGAAGTAGGGGACGCCGACGCTGGGGACCACCAGGGAGTCGCCGTCGGGGGCGAGCTGGAAGGGGATGCCTTGCAGGTTGCCGACCCACACGAGATCGATGGCCGCGTCGATCTCGTCCTCGCTGGCGAAGGTCAGTTTCGACAGTTCGTCCGAGCGGTACTGGTCCAGGTGCAGCTTCCAGTGGGGCAGCCCGTTGCCGTTGTCCGATGCATGCGTGTTCATGGCAGGCTCCTGTTTCGCCGATTGCGGAACCGCTTCCATTCTACGCCTTGTGCAGACGAGCACAAAGCATCGACGAACGACACTAACCCTGAGCGCAAGCGAGGGGATCGCACGGCGGCTCGCTGAATGAGAACATTCGCCAGCCGGGTTTGCTGCGATCCCCTCGCTTGCGCTCAGGGTTAGTGTGGTAGGAGAACGCCGCGCCTCGCGCAAGGGCGAGAGGCGCAGCGGATTGACAGCGCCATTGTCAGTCGGCGTGGACGATCTCGAACAGCGCCTTCGAGTCGGCGGGCTTGCGCAGCTCGACGCGCAGCGTCGGGCTGCCGGCGGCGACGCGGGCGGTGACGCGGTGCCGGCCGGCGGGCAGGTTCACGGTCACCTTGCCCCCCTCCTCGTGGGCGTCCTCGCCGATCCAGAAGGCGACACCGGGGCCGCCTTCCATCCAGATCGCGACCGTGCCGGCCTGCACGAGATTGATCTCCCCTTGCAGGTAGTCGACGTCGGACTTGGCGCCCTTGCGCAGCTCGTCGAGCGGGACGTTGCCGCTCACCAGGGCGTAGAAGTTGTCCCACGCCTCGGGGCCGGCACGCAGGACCGTTTCGCGGATCGCCTCGCGGTTGGGGACGCCTTCCTTGAGCGACGCGGGAACCTCACGCAGCCTCTTCCAGCGTTGGATCGTCGGCACGCTGCGCAGGGCGTACGGCGTGCCGGGGCGGCCCAGGTCGGAGACGAAGCGGATCAGGTCGAGGGTTTCGCCCTTAGTGAGGATGCGGGTGATCCCCTCCGGCATCAGCGACTTGCCGGCGAGCTCCTCGTCGATGTCGGAGACAGGGATCTTCTGGAGCTTGCCGGTCGCGTCCTTGAGGGTGAGCTGGTTCTTGGTGCGTTCGACGACGACGCCGGTGACGATCTTGCCGGTGCTGGTGACGACGACCTTGGTGAGATACTCCTCCTTGATGGCCTGGTTGGGGTCGAGGATGGAGGTGACGATGTAGTCGACGGGGGAGGTGCTGCCGATGGGCCCGAGGTCGGGGCCGACGGCGCCGCCCGCCTTGCCGATGGCGTGGCACTTGACGCAGCCGATGTCGGCGCGGCGGAAGACCTGCTCGCCGCGAACGGCGTCCCCCTTCGCGACCACGTCGGCGGAGAGCGATTTCACCTCGGCGGACGTGGGGGCCTTCACCGCCGCGTCGAGGCCGGCGATGCGGCTGACCGTGTTGGCGAGCAGCGCGTCGTTGCGGCCCGCGAGGAACATCGCCCGCAGCACCTGCTTGGCGGTGTCGGCCGAGATCTTCGATTTTTCGAGGACGGCCGCCAGGTTCTCCGAGCCGTTCTTGCGGAGCAGGAACGCTTCGACGACGGGGCTGATGTCGTCCTTCTCGGTCGCGCTGGCGAGGGCGTTCGCCGCCGCGAGCGCGCCTTCCTTCAATTCCGTCTGCGCCACCGCCGCCGCCGCGCGGAAGCGGATCGGCAGCGGTTGCGGGGCGGCGGCCAGCTCGCGCAGCGTCTTCTGGCTGGCGGTGTCGGTGAGCGTCGCCAGGCCGTCGATGGCGGCGAAGCGGGCTTCCGTCGCCGCCTTGCCGCTGCCGGCGATCTTCTGCATCTCGGCGCCGGCTTCCTTCACTTTCCAGGCGCTGGCCAGGCGGATCGCGTCGGGCAGCAGCGCGGCGTCCGACCTCGCGAGAAGCGTCGCCACCGCTTCGCCGTCGAAGTTCGGCGCGGCCTGGCGGGTCGTTGCCGCCTCGGCCAGCCATTCGTACACACGGCGGCGCAGGGCGGGCGGGTAGCTCGCCTGCTGCGCCCACACGGCCGACAGTTCCTTGTCGCCGCCGTGACGGGTGATCGTCTCGATCAGGCCGGGCCGGCGCTCGTCGGCGACCTTCCCCATCTCCAGCAGGTTGACGAGGCTTGCCGCGATGTTCTTGCGGTCGAGCTTGCCGCTGCCGAGCCGGCGTTCGAGCGTGTTCAGCGTTTCGTTGAAGGTGAAGCGCAGGTACTCGTCGTCGGGCTGCGTCAGCATCTCCAGGGCGACGTTCAGGGCCTGGTCGCTGCTGAAGAAGCTGAGGGCGCGGATCGCTTCGAGGCGGACGCGCGGGTGGGCGTCGTTGATCTGCACGCGCAGCAGGTCGAGCGGCTGGGCCACGCGGTCGCGCCAATAGCACAGCACGCGCGTCGCAGCGGCTCGCGCGCGGAAGTCGGGGGAGCGGAGCATGCGGTTGAGCAGGTCGGTGTTGACGACGTTGTGCGACTGGTGCAGCCAGAGCGCTTCGGTCAGGTGGTGCTCATGCTCGGCGTCCTTGGCGTCAAGCGTCGGGATCCACTTCTGCAGCGAGGCGACCACGTCCTTCGTGTCGCGGCCGCCGAGTTCGATGCGGGCGCGGTAGCGGACGCGGTCCTCGGGGGACTTCAGCAGTTCCAGCAGTTTGGCGATCGGCTCGCCGGCGATCTTCACCGGCTTGCTGAGCGGGAGCCCCTCGTAGGTGACGCGGTAGATGCGGCCATGCTCGCGGTCGCGGCTGGGGTCGCGGAGGTTGTGCTGCATGTGGCCGATGATCGGGTTGTGCCAGTCGAGGAAGTACACCGCCCCGTCCGCCCCGGTCTTGAGATCGCTCGGCCGGAAGTTGGGGTCGGTGCTGGTGACCACGGGGTCGAGTTCCGTCGCCCCGAAGCTGCCGCCCTTGTCCAGCACCTTGTACCGGAGGATGCCTTGGACGCCGATGACGTTGCCGACCAGCAGGTTGCCGCGGAACTCGTCCGGGAAGTGCGAGCTGCTCAGGAAGTCGATGCCGGGGCACGGCCGGGTCCGCTGGTTGTACACCCGCGGCGGGGCGGTGTGCTTCTGCGGGTACGGCAGGTGGCCGCTGAATAGCGGGGCGTGGTACGGCTGGCTGCCGGTGCCGTCCACGACGATGTCTTGGCCCCACCGGTCGAAGCTATGGCCGTGCGGGTTGGCGAACCCGAACGTCACGTACACCTCGGCCTTCTGCGTCCGCGGCTCGTACCGATAGACGCCGCCGTTCACGTTCCGCAGCGGCGGGCCGTAAGGCGTCTCGACGGTCGTGTGGTGGAAGGTGCCTTCCTGCCAGTAGACGGCCCCGCCCGGGTCGAGGGCGAACGAGTTGGCGGCGTGGTGGGTGTCGGCCGTGTCGAACCCGTGCAACACCCGCTTGTGTACGTCCGCCTTGTCGTCCCCGTCGGTGTCTTCCAGGTAGACGATGTCCGGGGCTTGGGCGACCAGCAGCCCCTTGCCGCTGAACTCCATGCCGGTCGGGTTGTGCAGGC
>JAYSSW010000453.1:0-4048 GCA_043720335.1 Planctomycetia bacterium | reverse complement strand
GCGGCTCTCGCTGCGCGAGTCGCCGCTCCCCTGGCGCCGTGTCGTCGCTCTGTGCGGCCTCGCTCGCGCTTCGGGCTCAGTCGTTCGTTGCATCCGGCCTTCCTGTTTCCCTCCCTTCGCGCCGTCCATAAGCTAGTCCCTGCGGAAATCGCGAACGAGTCGAGGAAGCGGACCCACCCATGAAAACGCTCGCCGAATTCCAGGCCGTCTACCACCTGCCGCTGCCGGAGCTGATCTTCCGGGCTTCGTCCGCGCATCGGCAGAACCACGACCAGGCCGACATCCAGCGCTGCGCCCTGCTCAGCATCAAGACCGGCGGCTGCCCCGAGGATTGCGGCTACTGCGCCCAGAGCGCCCGTTTCAAGACCGCGGTCGAGCCGACGCCGCTGATGTCGCTCGACGAGGTGCGCGCGAAGGCGACACGGGCCAAGGAGCTGGGAGCGACCCGTTTCTGCATGGGGACCGCCTGGCGCGAAGTGAAGGACGGCCCGCAGTTCGACCGCGTGCTCGACATGGTCCGCGTCGTGCGCGACCTCGACATGGAAGCGTGCGTCACCCTCGGCATGCTCACCGAACCGCAGGCGGTGCGGCTGAAGGAAGCCGGGCTGACCGCGTACAACCACAACCTCGACACCAGCCGCGAGCACTACCCGAACATCACCACGACGCGCACCTACGACGACCGCCTGCGAACTTTGCAAAACGTGCAGAACGCCGGCATCTCGGTCTGCTGCGGCGGCATCCTCGGCATGGGCGAGAGCGAGGACGACCGCCTGAAGATGCTCGTCGAACTGGCGAACCTCGGCAAGGTTCCTGAGAGCGTGCCGATCAACGTGCTGGTCCCGATCGCCGGCACCGCGCTCGCCGACGCGCCCCCCGTCGATTCGATCCAGCTGGTGCGGCTCGTCGCCACCGCGCGGCTCGCGTTCCCGCTGGCGCGCGTGCGCCTGAGCGCCGGCCGCGACCGCATGAGCCGCGAGCTGCAGGTGCTCTGCTTCCTCGCCGGCGCCAACTCCATCTTCTTCGGCGACAAGCTGCTGACCGCGCCCAACCCCTCGGCCGACGGCGACGCCGAGCTGTTCCGCGCGATGGGGCTGCCCGATCCCTGCGTGACGGTGTGACGAGCCTGTCCGAGCGCTGGCGGTCGAGCCTCGACGCGCTCGACGCCAAGGGCCGGCTTCGTTCGCTGCGCACGCCGGCGGGGCACGACTTCTCCTCGAACGACTACCTCGGCTACGCCAAGCGAAGCTGGCCAAACAATACACAGTCGCGCAGCGGGGCGGCGTCGCGGCTGCTGCGCGGGCATCATCCCCTCTGGGACGAGGTCGAAGCCGGCCTCGCCGATTGGCACGGTGCCGAGGCGGCGCTCGTCTTCACCAGCGGTTACGCGGCGAACGAGGGGTTGCTGTCCACAATCCTCGAACCGAGTGATTGTGTGCTGTCCGACCAGCTCAACCACGCCTCCATCATTGACGGCCTGCGGCTCGCCAAGGCCGAGAAAATCGTCTTCCGCCACAACGATCTCAACGACCTCGAATCGCACCTGCACGCGATCAACCGGACGCGCCCGCCGGGCCGGCAGTGTTTCCTTGTCACCGAGTCGCTGTTCGGCATGGAAGGCGACATCGCCCCGCTCCGTGAAATCAGCGACCTGGCGGCGAAGCATGGCGTCCACCTCGTCGTCGATGAAGCCCACGCGACCGGCTGCTTCGGCGACACGGGCGGCGGCCTCGTCGACGCGCTCGGCCTGCGCGATCGCGTCCTCGCCACCGTCCACACCGGCGGCAAGGCGCTCGGCGTGCCGGGCGCTTATGTCACTGGCGCGCGGCTGCTGCGCGACCTGCTCGTCAACCGCTGCCGACACTTCATCTTCACCACCGCCCTGCCGCCCCAGGTCGCCGACTGGTGGTTGTCGATGCTGCACGAAGTGCGGCTCGACCGCGACACACGAAGCCGACTTCACACCAACGCCGCGTTTTTCCGCCAGCGATTGGCCGCGTCGGATTTGGCGCTGGGCGGCTCGCACTATCTCGTCCCGGTCGTGATCGGCGACGACGCGCAGGCGATGCAAGCCGCGCAGCGGTTGCAGGACGCGGGCTTCGACCTCCGCGCCATCCGCCCGCCGACAGTGCCGGTCGGAACGGCCCGGCTGCGCATCTCGATCCACGCCGACCACGATGCGGAGCTGCTGGCGCGGCTGGCCGACACGCTTCAAGCAACGTGGCATTAGTTGACTTGAGACCTGGAACGCGAGATTGGACCTGCACGAAACATTGATTGTCGCGAAGGAGTGAGCGGTTTTTGCACCGAAGGTGCTGCATCGCACAGCCCAGGGTCGCGAAGCGCACCCTGGGACATAGAGTGCCGTCACGGATTTCTACGCCAACGGCGTTGCATCGAACGGGTCGAGCGGGATGATGCAGCCCCGTTGGGGCAGAGGCCGGAGGCTGGCGGTAACCCAGGGTGCGCTAGCGCGACCCTGGGCTGTGCGATGCAGCACCTTCGGTGCAAAAATCCGTCGAAACATGGTGCATTCAACACAAGTTATGAACGATCTCGTCATCCTGGGCACCGACACCGACGCCGGCAAGACGACGTTCGCGCTGCTTTGGCTGTGCCGATTCGCCGAACAGCACGACTACTGGAAGCCGGTGCAGACCGGGCCGAGCGATAGTGACAAGGTGTTGTCACTGGTTCCGGGCGTCCGCGTCCATCCTGCGGTGATGTCGCTGGACGAGCCGGTCGCGCCGCCGCTCGCGGCGCGGCGCGTTGGGACGACGGTCCCGCTCGCCGCCGACCTCGCCGCCGCGAAGCCGACGGCTCCGAGTTCGTTGCTCATCGAGACGTTCGGCAGCCCGTTCTCGCCGCTCAACGAAACGGAGTTGCAGATCGCGTTCGTGCAGGAACTGCGTGCGCCGACGATCCTCGTCGCGTCGTCGATGCTCGGCGCGATTGGCCGCACGCTGCAAGCGTTGGAATCGCTCGCCCGGCACGCGGTCTGTCCGCTCGCGGTCGTGTTGATCGGCCCGCGTGACGACTACGCGAAAGAGCAGATCGCGAAGCATGGACATGTCGAAGCGTTTTGCGTGCAGCCGCCGGAGCGCTGGGACGTGGCCGGCGTCCGCGACGCGGCCGAGTCGCAGCGTGACGAACTGGAACGCTTGCGGCAGCTCGTGCAAATCACGCCGGCCTCGCCCATCGATGCGGCGTCGTTGCTTGCGAAAGACAACACGATGGTGTGGCATCCGTACACGGCGCTGCGCGGGGCCGACGAACCGCTGCTGTGCGTCGGGGCGGAGCGCGAGTTCCTGCACCTGGCCGACGGGCGCCGGGTCATCGACGGCATCTCGTCGTGGTGGACGATCCAGCATGGGCATCGCCATCCGCCGCTGGTGCAGGCGCTGCACGAAGCGAGTGCGGAGATCGACCATGTCATGTTCGCCGGGATCACGCATCGCTGGGGCGTCGAGCTGGCCGAGCTATTGCTGAAGACGACCGCGTGGGACGGCGGGCGGGTCTTCTACTCCGACAACGGCAGCACGGCGGTCGAGGTCGCGCTGAAGATGGCGTACCAGTTCTGGTGCCATCGCGGCGAGCCTCAGCGCACGCGCTTCGTGGGCTTCGAGAACGGCTACCACGGCGACACGTTCGGCGCGATGGCGGTGAGCCGCGACCCGGTCTTCTTCGGGCGTTTCGAGCCGCTGCTGTTCCAGGCCGACATCCTGCCGCTCGACCCAAATCGCCTCGACGAGCATCTGCGACAACACCGCTCGCAAATATCGGCGATCATCGTCGAGCCTCTGGTGCAAGGGGCCGGCGGCATGGTGATGCACACGCCCGCCACGCTGCGCGAATTGCACGAAGTCGCGCAGCGGCATGACGTGTTGTTCATCGCCGACGAAGTAATGACCGGCGGCTGGCGGACCGGCACCTGTTGGGCGCACGAGCAGGCGAACATCAAGCCCGACCTGATCGCGGCGGCGAAGACGCTGACGGGGGGGCTGCTGCCTCTGGCCGCCACGCTGGCGTCGCCGCGTGTGGTCGCCGC
>JAYSSW010000452.1:0-1821 GCA_043720335.1 Planctomycetia bacterium | reverse complement strand
CGTCGCGGCTAAACTTCGCGCTTCCATCAATACGGGAAGGCCTCGTCCTTCTCCGCCTGCGACAGATCGACGAGGAAGCCCGCGAGTCGTTCGACAAGAATCGTCATCAACTGCTGGCCCTTCTCGGCCGTGGCGGCGGACGGGTCGCCCAGGCCGGTGTTCTTGCTGACGAGATGCCAGGGCCGCGTGATGCTGATCCAGCCGCGGTTGATCGCCTCGAAACGTGTCGCCGCGGTCGCGCCTTCGTCGGCCAGTTCGGGGCGCAGCAGATGCGGGAAGAACGCCAGGCCCATGCTCGTCTCGACTTCGTCGGCGTGCTCACCCGGCTTGTCGAACAGCGTGCGGTAGTGGTCGGTCGCCATGCGGAACCAGTCGCACACGCAGATGAAAACCTTGGTGCGATGGTGCAGTTCGCGGGTGAGCGGCTTCAGCTCGTTGCCGCCGTGGCCGTTGAGCAGCACCAGCTTGTGCACGCCCTGCCGCTGCAGTGAATCGACGAGGTCTTCGAGCAGCTTCAACAAGGTGGTCGGCGTGACGCTGAGGGCGAGGCCGCCGGGGATTTTCAGATGGTTCGTGTTGACGCCGAACGGCATCGTCGGCAGCAGCAGCACCTTGGCGCCCCGCCCATGCGCCAGCTCGCAGGCCCGGCCGCCGATCTCCTCCACCTGGTAGTTGTCGGTGCCGTACGGCATGTGCAGGTTGTGCGGCTCGGTCGCGCCGAACGGCAGCACCGCCACCTCCCACTTCTGCTCGCGCAGCGCCGCGTGGTTCTGCTCCGCCAGGATCCAGGGCCTCATGCTCGCTCCTTCTTGCGCCTGTCAGGGAAAATCGCGAAGGCTATCATAGGCTGCGGAGGAACCATCGCATGCGCTTGCTGCTCACCAACGACGACGGCATCGACGCCCCCGGACTGGCGGCGCTCGCCCTCGTCGCCGCCCGCTTCGGCGACACCGCCTGGCTCGCCCCCGCCCACCACCACTCCGGCTGCGGCCACCGCGTCACCACCGACCAGCCGATCCGCCTCATCCCGAAGGACGACGCGCGCTGGGCCCTCGACGGCACCCCCGCCGACTGCGTGCGCGTCGCGCTCGCCCATGTCACGCCGAACGTCGATTGGGTGCTGTCGGGCCTCAACCACGGCGGCAACCTCGGCGCCGACGTGTACATCTCCGGCACCGTCGCCGCCGTCCGCGAAGCCGCGCTGCACGGCAAGCCGGGCATCGCCTTCTCGCAGTACCGCAAGCGCAACCTGGAGATCGACTGGAGCAGGGCCGACCGCTGCATGGACCGGGTGCTGCGCGAGCTGCTGGCGATTCCGTGGGCGGCGGGGACGTACTGGAACGTGAACCTTCCCCATCTCACGCCCGACGAGCCGGAGCCGGCGATCGTGATGTGCCCGCTGGAGAAAGGCCCGCTGCCGCTCGGCTTCCGCGTCGACGGCGACGCCTACCACTACGAGGCGAACTACCACCAGCGCCAGCGCGGCCCCGGCAGCGACGTCGACGTCTGCTTCTCCGGCCAGATCGCCGTCACGCAGCTGCATCTGTGAGTGATCCTCGGAATGGCGAGTCCAGGCCGCCTCGCCGCATCGGTTTTCCTTCCCTGCTTGTTTGGAACCAGCGCATGAAAGTCGCGATCATCGACGGCGACGTCTCCTATCCCGCCACCTCCGGCAAGAGGCTGCGCACGCTCAACCTCATGCTCCAGGTCGCCCAGCGCCACGACGTGTTCTACGTCGGCCGCTGCGCCGCGGACAGCGTCGAGGTTGCCGCCGTGGTTGAGGCCCGACAGCACCCAATCGACGTTCGGCGTGACATGGGC
>JAYSSW010000451.1:0-4049 GCA_043720335.1 Planctomycetia bacterium | reverse complement strand
AGAACGATGTCGAGCAACGATTTCTTCTCCAGGTTGGCGATGGTCGCCAGGTCCTTCCCCTGCCAATCGGCGCGCGGCGAATAGCTGGCGATCTTCAGGCTCTTGCCCCCCTGCCGGCCTTCGATGCTGCTCTCGATGTCCTTGCGAAGTTTCGGGCCCAGGTCGGGGTCGTTGAGCCGGTCGAGGAAATCGTCCGCTTTGCCCTCGCGGTACTTCGCGGGGATCACGATGGCGGACAGCGACGTGCTGCTGGCGACGTACGGGTACTGGTCGGCGGTGACGGTGATCCCCTCCGAGCGCGCTTGGCGCAGCACGGCGATCACGTCGGCCGCCTTGCCCCAGGAACGCCGGCCCGACACCTTGATGTGCGAGACGTGCACGCGGATGCCCGCCTTCCGCGCGATCATCAGGATCTCCTCGATGGCGACCAGCACCGCCGTGCTTTCGTCGCGGATGTGGCTGGCGTACAGCCCGCCGTGCTTGGCGGCGACCTTGGCGAGCGCGACCAGTTCGTCGGTCTTGGAGTAGGCACCGGGGTTGTAGATCAGGCCGGTCGCCAGTCCCCAGGCGCCGTCGCGCATGCCCTGATCGACGAGGGCTTCCATCTGCGACAGCTCCTTGTCGGTCGGCGCGCGGTTGGCGTTGCCCATGACCTGCGAGCGGACCGAATTGTGCGGCACCTGATGGATGACGTTCGAGCCGATGCCCTGCTGCTCCATCTTCTTGAAGTACGCGGCGGTGTCGACCGGGCCGGCCCCGCAGTTGCCGGTGACGATGGTGGTCACGCCCTGGGTGAGATAGTTGAGGTTCGGCGCGGTCTTAGGCGCGGTCATCGCGGTGTCGCTGTGTGTGTGCAGGTCGATGAAGCCGGGCGCGAGGACCAGTCCCTTGCAGTCGAGGACGCGCGGCTGTCCCTTCCACTTGAACTTGCCGACGGCGACGATGCGGTCGCCTTTGATCGCGAGGTCGCCGACCTGGCTGGGCTGGTCGCTGCCATCGACGAGCGTCGCGTTGACGAGGACGACATCGGCCTCGACCGGCGTGTCGGCCTGCGCGGGGCACAGCAAGGCGGCGAACAGAACCATCGTGTGTAGCATGATCGCATCCACGCGGAAAGGAAAAGAGACGCGACGCGCAAGCCATGCTACCCGATTGCAACCGCGATGCCAAATCATCTCGCTCAAGCGTGTATGATTCCGCACGCGATGCGTTGAAACGCTTCATCAACGGCGTCGCTCGGCCTGCGAGCCTCGGCGATCCGATTCGCTTCGCAAGTGGCGTGAACGCATCACGTTCGGCGGCGAAACAACATGGGCATCGCAGTGGCATGCGATATGCTCACTGTCTATCGTGTGCGATTTCACTTCACTTCGTTCGCCCACACCAAGGAGTCTTCATGTCTTTTCGGATGCGTCACATCGTTGGCGCCGTTCTCGGCATCGCCCTGCTCACCCCAGCGCTGTCGTTCGCGCAGCAATGCCAGGGCGGCGGGAAACAAGGCGGCGGAGGGGGCGGCAAACAAGGCGGAGGGGGCGGCCCCATGAAAGGCGGAGGCCAGTCGTCGATGACGGGGGGAGGCGGCATGTCCATGATGAAAGGCGGCGGCGGCTCCTCCATGCTGATGGGCGGCGGAGGCGGCATGTCCATGATGAAAGGGGGCGGCGGCGGATCCCAGCAGATGATGCAGCAACAGCAGATGCAACAGCAGCAGATGATGATGCAGCAACAGCAGATGCAGCAGGCCATGCAGCAGCAACAGATGCAGCAGGCCGTGTCGCAGCTCCAGAACCAGATGGGGCAGGCGAGCGACGACGTGCTGAAAACCGCCATCCAGAACGGCGGCAACAACCCGATGGTGCGGGCCCTGGCCCAGAGGGAGCTGACGCGGCGCCAGTCGCAGGACCAGAACCAGTTCTTCGGCCAGTACCAGAACCAGTTCAAGGAGATGGCCGCGTACCGCTAAGGCGAGCGCTGGGACCATGCTTGCGGAACGAGAACCTTCCGCAAGCATGGCTTCCCCTCGCGTTACTTCTTCTCCGCCGTCACTCCCGCCGCGGTCAGCAGCGCGTCGAGGGCGGCGGTGATCTCGCGTTCGTCGAGCGTGGCGTTTCGGTCGCGGTCGAACTCGTCGAAGGCTTTGGCGGCGGCCTGCTCAAATGATGCTTGCGTCAGCGTCGCGCCGCTCTTCGCCCCGAGCCGCTTCGCCAGCGTCGATTTGATGGTTCCCGCCGTGACCGCGACGGCGCCCTTCGGAGCCGCTGCCAGCTTGACCAGCCGGGCGGTGAGGATCTCGACGTCGATAGTCTTCGTCCTGTCGCTGTCGAACGACTCGAAGAGTCGCTTGGCGGCGGCGGTCCATTCGTCGCGTGACAGCTTGCCGTCCTTGTCGGTGTCGGCGGCGTCGAGGACGGGGCGCAGCAGCGCGGCGCCGGGCTTCTTGGCGGGGACGGCGTCGCGGCCGGCGAACAGGAAGCTGCTCGGCACGACCCCCTTGCGCTTGCCGTCGAGCTGCTCGTTGACCGATTCGACACGGCGGGCGACGAAGTTCGCCAGCCCGGGGGGCTGCGGCACGAAGATGCCTGCGACGAAGCCCCCCAGCCCCGATCCTTCGCCGCGCGCCGCCGCCGCCTTCTTCTCGCGCGAGACGGCCGGCTTGATGGCGGCCTCGGCGGCGGCGACCTGCTTCTTGACGTTCTCCTCGGTGAAGTGCGTGCGCGTCAGCTCGCGCAGCCGTTCGCGGTACATCTGCTTGACGCGGTCGATGGCGAGGACGCGGTCGATGAGGGCGTTCTTGCCGACGTGCGGATGGTCGATGCTCAGGTCCATCAGCTGCGACGCCGACCCGGTCAGCATGAAGCCGCCGAACGAGTGGTCGAGGTCCCACGGCATGAACAGGAAGCGGTTGGTCTTGGGGTGCAGGTAGAGCTGGTAGTTGTGCCCCAGCATCAGGAAGCTGTCCATCGTGGCCAGCAGCGTGGTCGCGGCGAGGAAGCGGGTGAAGTTGTCGAGGTCGAGGTAGTCGCCGATCATCTTGCGGAAGCGGTCGTCGTCGTCGACGTTGATGAGCTTGGTGAACTCGATCAGGCGGCGCTTCTCGGCGTCGGTCGGCTCCTTCTTGGGGAGGTAGCGGTCGGCGTAGGCTTCCCACTTCTCGCCGAGGTAGTCGACGCCGCGCATGCGTTCGGGGCGGAGGACCATGCCCTTGCCGGTCTGGAAGCGGTCCTGCAGGAAGCGCTTGTCGATGGACTCGATGACGACGTAGAGGCCGAGCAGCTCCTTGCTGTGCTTGCCGGGGACGGAGAGGGTGACCTCGGCGAAGGCGGTGCGCGGGGCGGGGACGCCGGCGGCGCGGTAGAGGGCGTAGGAGAGGGCCTCGCGCATCCGCGTGGGGTCAACGACGCTGTTGTTGAGGGCGAGCATGGCCTGGCCCTGGAAGCGCTGGCCGTCGACGTAGCGGTCGAAATCGATCTTGAAGGGGCGTTTGAGGAGGTTGGTCGACATCATGTACGACCCGTTCCCCTTGTAGCGGACGCCCACTTTCTCGACCACGGTCCCGTCGGCGGTGAAGGTGGCGGGGACGTAGGTGTAGTCGTAGCCGAACCCGCCGGCGCCGACGGCGGGCTTGTTGTCCGGGTCCTTCTTGGGGCCGGGCATGCCGCCTTTCTTGGGGGGCAGGAGGGTGAAGTCCTTGGCGTCGATGTCGAGGTGGAAGCTCCAGAGCTTGTCGAGGCCGAAGAAGCCGGGGGGCGTCTTCTCCTGCGCGGGCAGGGCCGCGCCGGTCGCCAGGAAACCCAGGGCCGCCAGAAGTCCGAGAACTGCTTTCATGCGTGGTCCAACTCGTGGGTGAAAAGGGAAGCCGCCCCCGGACTAGGATACCCGCGAAGAAGAGGCGTGGATTCGGGGAAAAGCAAAAGAAGCGCGCATCGACAGGATATTCGCGGGATGTGCGGGGGGATTTCGCACCGTCCTCCTCCCGGAACAAGGAGAGCGAACCGCGGAGGCGCAGAGCCGCGGGGGAAAAGGCGGGGAAGAAAGCCGTTGGCCACGAG
>JAYSSW010000450.1:0-4050 GCA_043720335.1 Planctomycetia bacterium | reverse complement strand
CGTTGGCGGGCTGCAGGTTGGAGGGGAAGGCGCTGGGAGCGCAGTTCCCGGTGGTGCAGCCGGCCCCGAGGGTGGGCCTGTGCCCGCAGCCGGGGAGTCCGCAGCCGACGCCGCCGCAGCTGTTGCAGCCGCCGCGACCGCTGCCGTTGCCGTAGCAGCCGAAGGCGTCGTTGCAGGGGTACTGGCCGGCGATGCCGTTGGCGGCCTTGTGGGCGCCCTGGTAGCCGTGGGGGCCGACGATCTGCCTCTGGCCGCGGGGCGCTTCGAGGATGCCTTCCAAGAATAGCTCAAAATCATCAGGGCTGCGCGTTTCGCGACCAGGCAAATATTTGGGAAATTTGGTGCAGTCGAAACCGTCGACGAGGCGCGGGGTGACGAGGATGAGGAGTTCCTCCTCGCGTTCGTCGTACTGCTTGTTGGTGAACAGGGCGCCGAGGAAGGGCAGGTCGCCGAGGAAGGGAACCTTCTGGATGGTGGCGTTGATCTTGTTCTGGATCAGGCCGCCGATGGCGAGGGTTTGGCCGTCCTCGATCTGGACGGCGACCTGGGCGGAGCGGGTGGCGAAGCCGGGGATGACGGTGGGGTTGATGCCGCCGATGTTGATGCCGACGGCGGCGTCGATGTCGCTGAGCTCGGGGCGCACTTCGAGGTGGATCTTGCCGTTGCCCAGGACGATGGGCAGGAAGTTGACGACGGTGCCGAACTGCTTGTAGGAGACGGAGGGGGCGCCCTGGCCGGAGCTGGTCAGGACGGGGGTTTCGCCGCCGCTGATGATGAAGGCGGGGCGACCGCTGAGGGTGGTGACGCGGGGTTCGGCGAGAACCTTGGCGAGCCTCTCGGTGCGGAGGGCCTGGAGGAAGCCGGTGAAGCTGGACTTGTTGCCCAGGACGCCGAAGGTGAGGTTGGCGGGCCCGCCGTTGACGAGGTTGGCGGTGGCGCCGGTGACGGCGGGCGCGATCACGTTGGCGATGCTGAGGGGGCCGCTGAGGACGCTGGAGAGGAACTGCCTCTGGCCGTTCTCGACGAAGCTGAAGGACAGCTGGCGGAGCTCGGAGCGGTTGACGACCGCGACCAGCACCTCCAGCTGCACCTGCTGGACGCCGCCCAGCCGCAGGTTGTTGACGATGTTGGTGGTGAGCGGAGCGGTCAAGGTGGTGGAGGTGGCGCCGGTCGACTGCGTGCCCTGGGCGTTGTTGCCCGGGAAGATGCTGGCGGCGGCGGCGAGGATGGTCTGCACCGAGTCGGGCGTGGAGACCGTGCCGGACAGGACGACGGTCACCGGGGTGTTGCCCCCGACGCCGCCGATCAGCGTGACGGTGACGTTGGCGGTCGGCACGCCGGCGCGGATCATCTCCTCAAGCCGCTTCTTCATGGCGGCGAGCTGGGCTTCGCTCTCGTCGGCGACGCGGACGTTGATGAACTCGACGGTTTTGCTCTCCTTGCTTTTCAAGGTGAGGCGCGACGTGCCGACGGCGACGCCGGTGACGAGGACGTTGCGCGGGTCGTCGACGATGCTCTGGACCTTGAGGATCTTGCCGTTCTCGTTGGAGACGGTGTCGAGGATCTCGCGGTTGGACAGGCCGATGATCTTGGTGGTGTTGAAGGGGACGACGAGGTCGCGGTCGGCGGCCTTGGGGTCGTCGATGCCGGGCTGGGCGGCGACGGCGAAGGCCTGGTTCTGCGGCGCCTGCGGCGCGGGCCGCGCGGCGGGCGGCGCGGCGGGCGGCGCGGCGGGCGGCGCGAAAGCGGCGGGCTGGCCTGCGGGAACGGGGAGCTGGAAGTCCTGGGCGTTCGCGGCGCCGGCGCCGGCGAGGAGCGCGAGGCCTGCGAGGAAGCTCCAACATGCTACGAGACGGGGCACGCGAATGGTGCGGTGCATCCTATCACCTCTTTTTGATGGGACCAGTCGGGCCGGCTTGGGAAGCACGCCCGTTCGATTCGACCAGAATCCATTCCGGCGGGGATCGAATCCCCTGCGGACACGTTGGGTTGATCCAAGGCCCGCGTGCCAGGCACGCAGGCCGCTTTTGCTTCGTTCAAAAGCCCAGGGCTGCTGCCCTGGGGATTTGCATACCCAGGGACGGCTGTCCTTGGGCTTTCGTGGTTGCTGCGGCGCTGCTGCGTGTTCGCGTGCAGCGCTAGTAGTTGTCGTCGTTCTTCGGGGCCGGGGCCGCCTTGGGCTGGGCGGCGGGGGCGGGCTGCGAAGCGGGCGCCGTCGCGGCGGGCGAAGTCCGCGGGGCGGCCTGCGGACGGGGCGGGGCCAGGTCGCTCTTGTTGATGATCGGGGCGATCACGTTCTTCTCCTTGTCGAGCAGGTACTCCTGCAGACGCACGCTGTCGCCATCGATGATCTTCAGCACGTGGCGGTCGCCGCGCGGCAGCTCCTCGACCACTTCGACCACCTTCGGGGCAGGCTTCGGCTGCTCGGCGACCACGACTGGCGGGGTCGGGATGACGGCGGGGGCCGGGAGCTGCTCGGTGGCCTCCTCGGTGGTGTCGCCGGTGCGGAGCTGCTCGGCGGTGAGGCGGACGTTCTCGATCTTGGACCCGTCGCTCATCTTGCGGAGCATGAGGCGCATCTTGCCGGTCTCGCCGGCGAGGGTGACTTTCAGCACGTCCTCGGGCTTGAGGGCGACGGTGACGATCTGGGCCGGAGTGGCCTGGCCGTTCTCGGGGCGGTTGACGTTGGCGTCGGCGGCGAGGACGAGGACGTTCTCGAGGATGACCTGCGAGTAGGTGGTCTTCTCGTCGGCCTTGCGGACGGTGTGGATGATGTCGACGCGGGACAGGGGCAGGCTGGCCCAGCCGGCGACGCCGGACTCGGCGTCCACCCTTATGCCGACCGCGCGGTAGCCGGTCGGGGGATCCATGAACTGGTCCTTGTCGCTGACGATGTCGGCCGGGGTGATGTGGTCGCCGGCGCGCAGCGAGCGCTTCATCGTCTTGTTCTTGAGGACGTCGAGGCTGGCGAGGTCGAAGGCCCCGACCGGCTCCTGGCCCTTGGAGAAGTTCTTCTCGACGAACCATTCGTCGGGCTTCTTGAGCATCTCGCCGACCGGGAGCGCCTTCTTGGCGACCAGGACGGTGACCTGCTCGGAGTCTTCACCGCCGCGCTGGGCGAGGAGTCGGCTGGTCATGTAGCTGGCGCCCAGCCCGCAGGTGATGGCGACGCCCATCAGGATCAAAGCCTTGGGTTTCATCGGTGCATTCCTCGGAGGAGAAAGGGGGATTTCAAGGATCCCGCAGCGGCGGACACAGGTCGCCGCAGCGGGAGATTTCCTCCTCAAGGGAGCCGGCCACGAACGGGGCGGACCACTGAGGGGGACCACACGAGCATTTTGCCGGGGTTCCCCGTCCGCCCGGATTGTTTTCGGCCGGACCGTGCGGGGAACTTCAACTTTTACGGTTTTGGCGTGCGTGCCGTTTCTGGCGCTTCTGGCGAATCTGCCGACGGCGCGGGCGTCCTAGAGGTTGAACTGGTACAGGTAGGCCAGGTAGCCCAGGAAGCCGATGCACAGGGGGACGCCGTAGGGGAGGCGGTGCCAGCGGGGTCGGCGTTTGTTGGCCTTGTCGTGGATTTCGGAGACGTTGGAGGATTTGTACATGTCGCCGACGATCTCGCTGACGTGTCCGAGATTGGTCTTGTACTGTCCGCGCAGGGCGATCATGCCGAGGGCGATGACGCCGCCGACGATGGTGCCGGCGCAGAAGGCGAAGGTGATGATCCAGAGGCCGACCGGTGCGCCGTAGAAGGCGCCGATCCAGGAGCCGAAGCCCATGGTCATCTTGACGTCGCCGGCGCCCATGCCGCCGATGGCGTAGACGGGGATGAGCAGGGCGCAGCCGAGCAGGGTGCCCAGCAGGGCGGAGCCGATCCCGCCGGCGCCGGCTTCGAGGCCGAAGTTGTTGGCGAGTCCGAGGATCCAGCCGGAGACGATCAGGGGGAACGTCAGCTTGTTGGGGACCTTGAATTTCCACCAGTCGATGACGGCCGCGGCGATCATGCCGATGCAGATGAAGAGAACAGGCCAGTTGTCGACGGTCAGCAGC
>JAYSSW010000449.1:0-4052 GCA_043720335.1 Planctomycetia bacterium | reverse complement strand
GAATCGGTTCCGTGGCATCTTGATCCGCTGGAATAAGAAAGCGGAGAACTACTTGGCCATGTTGCATTTCGCCCTCGGCTTCATCGCATACCAGGCTTTCCGGGTTATTCGGATAGGCTCTACGACGATCCGGCGGCGGCGATGGTTCAATCGGCGCCGATGGTGTAGGATGACAGCAGCGTCGTGCATGCCCCCTCTTCCCGCGACGCGCCGAGAGAACATGTCATGGCCCTGCGCTTGTCCTGTCCCTGCGGGCAAAAGATCATCCTCACCGGCGGACCGCGCGAACTCGCGGGCAAAGTCGTCGCCTGCTCGGCGTGTGGCCGCAAGTTGGCGGTCCCCCGGCTGCCCGACGATCCGCCCAGCGACACCTCGGCCCTGTCGGCCCGCGCGATGGGATTCATCCTCTTCGGCGCCGGCACGCTGCTGCTCGGCGTGACGCTGATCGTCTGGCAGATGTTCTATCGGGAAGCCGACCGCGTCGAGGACACAACGCCGGTGCGGCTCGCGCAGGGCCGCCCCGAGGAGAAGAAGCCCGCCACGCCGACCGAAGCACCGCCGAAGGAGTCGCGCGGCCAACCGCTGCCGGAAGCTCCGCCGACGAAAAAGCTCGACGAGTCGCCGAAGCAGAATCTGCCTCCCGTGGAGGTCGAGCCGAAGAAGAACGTGCTGCCCCCGGTCGAGGTTGAGCCGAAGAAGAACGTGCTGCCCCCGGTCGAGGTCGAGCCGAAGAAAAACCTGCTTCCCCCGGTCGAGGTGAAGCCGAAGCCCGGCGTGATTCCGCCACTGGAAGTGAAAGGCAAGCCGAACGTGATGGAGCCGCTCGTGTTGCGCTGGGCGCTGCGCGAGGGGGACACGTTCCTGCAGGAGCTGACCGTCACGCAGAAGCCAGTGATTCGCGTGTTGGACACGAACCACGCGTCGCTGATGCAGTACCGCATCGTGTCGCGCTTCACCGTGAAGCAGGCGACAGCCCAGGGATACGTCGTCGAACAGAAGGTCGAGGAGGCGAAGCTGCTTCAGGCCGACGCGCTGACGCAGCCGCTGCTGATGGGGCCGATCCAGAAGCTGCCGGGGACGACGTTCACGCTGACGCTGTCGCCGACGATGGAAGTGACTCGCTTCGAGGGAGTCGTTGCAGCGCCGCAGATGAACATGAACCTGCTCGGCAACGGGGCGATGTTTCAGATGGCGTCGCTGCTCGACCGCGACGGCTGGAAGGAGCTGGCCCAGTCGACGTTCTTCCAGCGCGACCAGCCGCTCGTCCCGAAAGGCCGCTGGTCGAAAGCGATGACGCACCAGTGGGGGCCGATGGGGAGTTGGGCGGGGCAGATCCACTACGCCCACACCGCGTCGCAGGGGGCGATGCACCAGATCCAGTTCGCGTTACAGCTCGGCTACCAGCCCCCCGCCGGCCCGGTCGGGATGCTGCCGATCGCCAACCCGCGTTTCAATCCCCCGCAGGCGGGCGGCTCGCTCTTCTTCGACGCCCAGAAGGGGCGAGTTGTCGCCGCCGAGGAACGCTTCGTCGTGACGGGTTCATTCAGTCTCAGCGTGCTCGGCCAGGCGATCCCGGTCGAGATCGCCGAGGACCAGCTGTTCCAGATCCGCATCCTCGACGCGAAGTGAATCTCACGTCAAAACAAGCATCTCACGGAAAGCCCAGGGACAGCCGTCCCTGGGGATTTGACTACCCAGGGACGGCTGTCCCTGGGCTTTCGTGAACCTTTTTCGCATGCCGCAATTTCCGAATCCGCATCTTCGACCGCCCTGCGGCGTCATCCTTCCGCGAATCGGGCGATTTTCCGCAGTTGGGGGCTTGCTCGGTTCGATAGGATTCAATGCCGGACTACGGCGATGGACAGGCTGTGGCGGACGAGGAGAGCGAAAATGCGCAATATGCTGATGGTGGGGGTTCTGCTGCTCACCGGGTGCCAGAACATCACGGGGCCGTTCAAGCCGAGGCCACCGGAACGGGTCGATGATCCGCGTTTCAGCATCCGTGAGCAAGAAGCCCGAGGCCGCGACCGCTACGCGATCCCCGACGAATCGACGCTGATCGCGCCGCGATCCGGCAACGCCAGGCCGGGCATGTCCGCCGACCGCTGACCCGCGAGGCGCTGGCGCCTCGGCACCCACGCGAGGTCCACCCATGCTGCGCCGCCTTTCCGCTCTCCTTGCTTTGCTCGTTTTGGTCGGCTGTCGGCTGCCCAATCAGGAAGCTCTGAAGCCGCTCCCCGACGACGCCAAGTCGCTCCACTTCGCCGAATTGGTGCTGCGGATGCGAAGCCAGGCCTCCGCCGCCCTCGACGCGTACTACGTCGATGGCTGGGCGGAGCTGGAGCTGGCTTCGCAGAGACTCGAAGAAACGTCGCGTTTCCTTGCCAAATCGCAGAAGATCCCCGACAATCTCGCTTCAAAAATCGAAGCCGAGTCCGACGCCCTGCGTGCCGATTCGCTGAAGCTCGGCGAAGCCGCCAGGGCGAAGAACGCCCCGGCTGTCAACGACGCGATCCAGCGCATCGGCGCCCGCATCCGCCAGCTGCGGCCCAGTGAGAAGGCGTCGCCGTGACGGGGGGGACAGCGCAGCGTCATATAGCCCCCGGCTTGCCGGGGGTGCGGCACAAGGTCCGATCAGCGAAGCCGAACAGGCAGGATCCCGCGCATCAGCTCCTCGGGCGTCGTCGGCGTGCAAGTCCCCCTCGTATTCCTGGCGAGCCTCGTTGGTTTCGCGCACGATGCGCTGCCGGGCGGCCAGGGCCAGCCGTCGCTGCAGGATCGCGACCAGCTCCGCCTGCTCGTCCGGCGACAAGCGGTCCGCCGCGTCGAGAACGTCGCCGAAGGCCACGACGGGGTTTATGTCGCAAGACTCTCCGAGAAAGAAGCGAAACCAACGCGGTCGACAGCCGGTTGAGCAAAACTGCAAGCGTCAAAAGAAGGCCGTTCTGGTGTTCACCGAATGAAGCCAGAAAGCACCGGTGCTATTTGGCTTTTTTGTCGTCTCCTTGATCGCTTCGTTCCATCGTCAATTTGCCGGGAAATTCAAAGTTGATTTTCCCCGATTTTCCAAAGACAGCTGAAAGCAGCGTTTCAGCTGGATGGATGTCGAAACCCTTTCCTTCGTCCGCGACAAAGAGACTCCGTGACAGCCTTTCGACGAGATCCGTCGGAATTTCAGACTTTGTGATGTTCTTCCATTCCAAGGCCAATTCGACTAGCCAATTGGCTCTGTCAATATCCAAGTCAAGCCGCTTGAGCTTAAATTCCTCGTCTGCGTGCTTCTGAAACCACTGATGATTCCATCGAATGAAGAAGGTCGCCACCCCAACAAACGCCATTGCGAAGCCAATCTGGCTGCCAACAGCAATCCAGTTGATCTGCGCCGGATCGCTAACTACATTCTTGTAGAAACAGAATCCGAAACATGATGCAAATATAGCCAAAAGCCCAATGGCAAACCAGTAGGTGACGCGACGCCGGTTTTGCGTGCCTTCAGTCAGTTCAAAAGTCTTGTTTCGAGCATCGATCTTCGTCTTGAGTCCCTTGTATATGTCACGCCGGGCCTGTCTGTTCTCTCTCTCGTCGATTTCAGCACGAATTTGCTTAAGCTCGCTTTCTTTCTCTTCTAGTTGTTTCAACCTCTCTACATGCTCAGTTTCAAGTTTTGCCTGCCGCCCAGAATAGTCCATTTCGAGTTGCTGCTGAAAATCGCTTTGCTTTCGTTGCTGTTCTAGGGTGAAAGCTGTCAAGTCTTTGAAAAAATTCTCCTGCATTCGCTCTAGTCGCAAGAGGTCGTTTTCTCTCGCCTGATAGATTTGTTTGGGACCTTCTTCAAGAAAATCCACAAAAGATTTCGTGTCTGAGGCATCAAAGTGTTTTCGGGAAAGCGCGATCAGTTTTACGAAACTAAGAATGTCCAAATCGCGAGAATTGCTGTCTTTCGGCTCGATCCTTATTACGCCGGCTCGAAATATGCTCTATAATGCTACTGTAGGCCACATCGCCCGACAACTCCTTCGCCCTATTGGAGGCGAGTCATGCCGATCTCATTG
>JAYSSW010000448.1:0-4052 GCA_043720335.1 Planctomycetia bacterium | reverse complement strand
TCAGTCGGCGGCGGGCTTGCATCGCTTCTCTTCTCACTTCACCAGCACCACGAAATCCGCGACCGGGGTCGCGAACAGGGCTGGGTCGCCGCCGGGGGCGAGGTGGACGGTGGCGGCGCGGCCTCCGGTGCGCTGCGTCACACGATTCGGGATGCCGAAGCCGTGGTCGATGTGGCCGCTGCCGGCGAGGACCACCATGCGGCGCAGGCGGCGCGACTGCTGGAACGCCGCGGCGCTGGCGGCCATGTACTCGTCCCACGCCGTCATCACCTGGTACGACCGCTCCTTCTGGTCCTCGCTGGTCTTCACGTTGCCGTGCATCTTCGCCAGCGATTCGTACCAGTGGTCGCGGTGCGCTTTGACATGAAAATCGACAGGTCCGAGCTGCTTCTTCTCCTCGTCGCTGAGCTTCGCGTGGCCGACCTTCGACAGCCGGCTCGTCAGCTCGCGCGGCACGTTCAGCGCGGCGACGGGAAGGTGATTCCTTTTGCAGAACTCCACGATCGGCTGGTACAGCGACCAGTGGTAGCCCCAGCGGCTGCGGTACTCGGTCCCCTTCAACATCGCTTCCTGGTCGATCTTCCCCTCGGCGAAATGGTCGAGGTGGTCCTGGCCGTGGCGCTGGAACATCTCCATGCCGACGCCGAGCCGAGGGTCACTGGCGTGCAGCGCCTTGATGATCTGCAGCTGCACGCGGTGGCACGGCTCGCTGTCGTGCTTCTCGCCGACGCAGACGAGGTCGGCTTCGAGCAGCCGGTCGACCATCTCGCCGAACGACACGAGCCGGCGGTCCTTCGCGCTCCAGATGCGCAGCTCCGGCGGGCCTTCGAGCCGCTCGACCGCCGCGCGATGGGCGGCCTCGCTGGGGGCTTCGACGACATGCACGCGCGAGCCACGCACCGTCACGGTGAGCCTCGTCCCGTCGTCGCCGTGCCACCACTGCGGGCCGGCGGCGTTGGCGAACAACTTCAGCAGCGGCCTCGCCCCGCCCAGGTAGGCGGCGTAGGCTTCCTTGAAGCGCGCCGCGTGGGTGGCGTTGTCGAAAGCGAGCTGCCAGCTCTTGACGGCGCCGTCCTCGACGACGCGGTCGCCGATCCAGCCCTGGGCGGCGGAAAGGGCCAGGCCCTTCGCTTCGGGGTGGTCGGCCATCATCAGCGCCAGCCCGAACGCACCGACACTGCGGCCCGGCCCCAGGTCGATGACGCCGTGCGGCTCCGCTTGCAGGATCGCCGCCGTCGTGCGTGGCGGGAAGCGGTAGCGCGAATTGACCGCCGCCCAGCCGCCGCGCTCCTTCAGGCCTTTGACGTAGCGGGCGCCGACGCCGTAGAGGAAGGCGTTCTTCAAATTTTTCGCCTTCTCCAGCGACGTGTCGAGCATGGCAGTAACCTTGGGTTGGTCCTTCTTGAGCAGCTCGATCATGGTGAAGGTGGCGTCGCCTTCGACGAGGGCGGCGAGCGCGAGTTCCGCGTCGCTGCCGAACTCGGTTTGGTGCAGCTTGGCGAGGCCGAAATGCTGGTCCTGCAAGGCGTGGACCATCTCGTGGATCAGCACGCCGCGCTCGTAGTTGCCCTGGAGGTCGTCGTAAAGCGTGAGCGACTTGTCAGCCGTGCTGTAGAAGCCCTGGATCCCCTTGGCGGCGTCCTTGGGCCGAGCGATGATCTTCGCGACAACCGGCGACTTGAACGCCAGGCCGCGCGCCTCGGCGATCTCCTTCTCCAGCTGCCGCAGCGTGGCGTCGAAGGCCTTCGCCTTCTCGGCTTCCTGGGCGTGGCTGAAGGTCGGCGCCGCGAGAAGCAGGAGCAGCAAGCAGAGGCGTCGGGTCGGCATCGGTTTTTCTCGCGGAAGGGGTGGTGCGAACGACAGGAACGCATCACATTTTATGCGACAACGCGAGAAAGGCATTGTGAGGACGCGGCGAGCAAGCCCCGCCATGAGCAGCGCGATTGCTGGGGCGACCCGAGGAATCGCTTCGCTCATCCTGGGGCTTACCGCTTCTACTTTCTCCCGTCTTCCTTCGTGCCGCTTCGTGTCCTTCGTGGAGGAGAAATCACTGGTCCGATTCGAGCACGGCGAGGAAGGCTTCCTGCGGGATCTCGACCTGGCCGACCTGCTTCATGCGCTTCTTGCCGGCGGCCTGCTTGGCCCAGAGCTTGCGCTTGCGGGTGATGTCGCCGCCGTAGCACTTCGCGGTCACGTTCTTGCGCATGGCGGCGATGGTCTCGCGGGCGATGATGCGGCTGCCGATCGCGGCTTGAATCGCGATCTCGAACATGTGCCGGTCGATCTCCTCGCGCAGCTTCTTGACCAGTTTGCGGCCGCGGGCGTCGGCGAAGGCGCGGTGGACGATGATCGACAGGGCGTCGACGCGGTTGTTGTGGACGAGGATGTCGAGGCGGACCAGGTCGGCGGCGAAGTAGCCGATGATGTCGTAGTCCATGGTGCCGTAGCCGTGCGTGATCGACTTGAGACGGTCGTAGAGGTCGTAGATGACCTCGGCGAGGGGGATCTCGTAGACGAGGATGGCGCGTTCGGTGCTGAGGTACTCGGTGCGGAGGAAGTTGCCGCGCCGCTCGCTGCACAGCTTCATGATGTCGCCGATGTTCTTCGAGGGGACCAGGAAGCTGATCTTGGCGATGGGCTCGCGGAACTCCTCGATCTGTCCGGCGTCGGGGACCTTCTGCGGGCTGTCGATGACGATGATGTCGCCACGCCGCGTGAGGACTTCATAAGTGACGTTGGGGGCGGTGGTGACGAGGTCGAGTCCGCTGTCGCGTTCGATGCGCTGCTGGATGACTTCGCGGTGGAGCATGCCGAGGAAGCCGCAGCGGAAGCCGAAGCCGAGTCCTTCGGAGTTCTCGGGCTGGAAGGAGAAGCTGGAGTCGTTGAGCTGGAGCTTGGCGAGGGCTTCGCGGAGTTCTTCGAAGTCGTTGTTGTTGACCGGGTAGAACCCGGAGTAGACCATCGGCTTGGGCTCCTTGTAGCCGGGCAGCGGGTTGGTGGAGGGTCGTGCGGCCTCGGTGACGGTGTCGCCGATGTGGACGTCGCTGAGGGTGCGGATGGAGGCCATGACGTAGCCGACCTGGCCGGCGCCGAGTTCGGTGCAGGGGACCATGCCGGGTCGGAACTGGCCGATCTCGATGATGTCGTGCTCGGTGCTGCCGCGCATGAGCTTGATGCGCTGGCCCTTGAAGATGCGGCCTTCCATGACGCGGACGTAGACGACGACCCCCTTGTAGGTGTCGAAATGGCTGTTGTAGACGAGGGCGCGGAGCACGTCCTCGGCATCGCCGGGCGGCGGGGGGATGCGTTCGACGATGGCGTCGAGGACCTCCTCGATGCCGATGCCGGCCTTGCCGCTGGCCCTGAGCACGTCTTCGGGGTTGATGCCGAGGGCCTGCTCCATCTCCGGGATGACGACTTCGGGGCGGGCGATGGGGAGGTCGATCTTGTTGAGCACCGGGACGATGACGAGGTTGCTTTCCATGGCGAGGAAGGCGTTGGCGACGGTCTGGGCCTGGACGCCCTGGAAGGCGTCGACGAGGAGGATGACGCCTTCGCAGGCGGCGAGGCTGCGCGAGACCTCGTAGCCGAAGTCGACGTGGCCGGGCGTGTCGATGAGGTTGAGCTCGTAGCGAACGCCCTTGTAGTTGTGGTAGACGGTGACGGGGTGCATGCGGATGGTGATGCCGCGTTCGCGTTCGAGGTCCATCGAGTCGAGGAGCTGGTTCTTGAAGTCGCGTTCGGAGATGGTGCCGGTCTTGAGCAGGAACTGGTCGGCCAAGGTGCTCTTGCCGTGGTCGATGTGGGCGATGATCGAGAAGTTGCGGATCAGGCTCGTGTTCGTGCTCATGGCGTCTCTGGTCTTCCGTGGTTCCGAAGAAGGCGCGCGGGGCGCGAATCGCGGCGCGCACCCGTGGAGCGCGTGGAGGCGTCCTCCAGGGTCAGTATACCGGGCAGGCGGCCGTATGAGAACGCGCGAGGGGTGCAAAGTGGCATCAAGCCCGCCGCCGTCTGAGGCGGCGGGGTCGGCGCTGCGCGAGGGTTCGACCCCG
>JAYSSW010000447.1:0-1823 GCA_043720335.1 Planctomycetia bacterium | reverse complement strand
GGCGCTGCGGTCGAGGTCCTCGAGCTTGCGGTTCTCGACGACGATGGCGGCCTCGTACTGGTCGCGCTTGTCGGCAGTCGCCTTGCTGCCGTCCTCCTTGAACTTGAGGATGTTCTTCTTGATCCCCTCGGCCTCGGCGCGGATCGGGGCCAGCGAGGCCTCGATCTCCTGCTTCATGACCTTGGCGCGGTCGTACTTGGCGAAGACCATGCCGATGTTGACGACGGCGATGCGCGGGCCGGCGGCGGGCGCGGCCGGTGCGCCGCCGCCCCCCACGGGCTGCTGGGCGACCAGGCGCGGGCCGAAGACGGCGGCGGTCAGGGCGGCGAATCCCGCCACGATCATGAGCATCCTCTTCACGTTCTCTTCTCCTGAACTGAGGGAACGTCGCAATGGCCCGCGGTTCCGCAGCCGAGCCGATCCGCGACCTGATCCAAGCGAGCATCCGTTGCTCTTCTTCTCCACGGGGAGGACCGGGTTCTAGCCAAGTCGCCGCCCAAGGTCAAGCCGAACCCCCCAAGGAATCGCCTCGCTCGCCTCCGCTGCCTCGGCGTCAATCCTTCCGCAGCCGTCAGACTCGGCAAAATCGCTGCCTCGCGCCTCAAATGCCTTCCGCGAAGGACCGAATCATCTTGCGGCACCCCTTGGTCGGGCCCTAAAGTGGAATGGGACGATTCTGCACACGAGGAACCCTCCGCGATGTACTGGCTGGACGCGACGATTCTGGTTCTGCTCGCCGTCGGGGCGGGGCTGGGCTTCTGGAGCGGGATGTTCATCCAGGTCGCACGCGTCCTGGGGCTGGTCGCGTCGGTCTACGCCAGCGTCTTCTTCAACGACCCCGTCACCCGTCTCGTCAAAGATCGCTTCCTCACCGAGATCGACGAACGCCTCATCCGCATCGTCGCCTATGGGCTGGTCTTCCTCTTCGTCTTCCTGGTCCTCTTCATCATCACCCGGCTCATCGTGAAGCTGATCCGCGAATCGCCGCTGGCGACCCTTGACCGGATCATGGGTTCCGTCCTTGGCACCGTCAAAATCGCCCTCGTGCTCGCCGGCGTGTGCGGCGGCCTCAATGCCGTGTCGATGCCGACGACGAAGGAGTGGATGGAGAAGTCGGCCCTGGCGCCCTACTTCGCCAAGGGCCTCGACGTGATGATGAAGGCGATCCCCGACGAATCAAAAACGCAGGTGAACGACCACGTCCAGCAATGGCGCGACGCTTTGCAGCGCCGTGCGGTCGACGAGGTGCTGCGAGCCGCGAAGGAAGAATGACGCGCGTTGTTTAGCCGTTCGCCTACGGCGAGCGCGGGGCGGACACCGCGCGGCGATTCGATTTTCGACGTGCGTTTCGTTCACGTTCGCCGTAGGCGAACGGCTAAACCTGCGCGACAAACCCCATCGCCAGCTTGACGAACTCGTCTCCCAGGCGCGTCGCGGTTTCGGCGACTTGCAGGCACTGCTTCGTCCATTCCTCGCTAGGCAGGTTGGCGGTCGCGGGGGGGCAGCTCACCTCGATGTACGCCTTCGCCTTCGGCTCGGTGCCGCTCGGCCTCAGCGCGATGCGGGCATGGTCGCCCAGCTCGAACAGGATGAAGTTGCGGGCCGCCTTGTCGGTCGCACCTTTATACGGACCCATCCAGCCGTCTTCGCGCAACAGGTCGTCGATGCCTGTGACCGGCAGGCCAGCGATCTCGGCGGGCGGGGCGAGCCGGAGCTGGTTCATCATGCGGGCCATGTTGACCTTCCCCTCGATGCCGGGCATGACGAGGTTGCGGATCTCGTTGCGGAAGAAGCCGAACTGCCGCTCCAGCCCGCGCAGGCAG
>JAYSSW010000446.1:0-4056 GCA_043720335.1 Planctomycetia bacterium | reverse complement strand
TGCCTCACCACGAAGCACGCCTGCCGCCGGGCGATGCCGAACAGGAAGCCGAGCGTGCAGAAGTTGCGGTCCTCGATCCACAGGTCGTTCGGCTCGACGGTGTCGAGGACCTGGCCGAGCAGGGCGCGTTCCTGGGTGTGCCCGTCCTCGCAGGGGAAGACGTCGATGGCCAGCATGAGGGCCGGGTCGAGCACGACCAGCGACTTGCCGGGCAGCGGCCCTGCGGCGACGTCGCGCAGCTCCTTGAGGCGGTGCTCGGTGCGGGCCAGGCAGTTGCCGTCGAGGATCTTGACGCGGTAGCCGGGCAGCAGGTCGGGCAGGGCGCCGCCGAGCTGGCGGACCACGCCGGCCAGGGCCGAGGCGGTCCGCCGCGCCAGCGCCGCGGACACCTGCGGCTCGACGCCGTTGACCTTGTCGTACACCGCCGTGCGCGACACCGAGAAGCGCTGGCGCTGCGCCTGGTAGGCGGCGTTGACGGAGGGATGGAACCCGCACACGACCTGTCCCATGAGGTCGACGACCTGGGAGAACAGCAGCTCGCGGGTGTACTGGCTTTCGGCGTGCTGCTCGAACAGGGCGTCGACCGACGCCGGGGTGAGCGTGTGCTCCAGCAGGCCGCGGACCATGACGGCCACCGGACTGTCCTTCACGAAGCGGTCGAAAACGGAACGGAGAATCATGGCGGCTTCCCTGCTAAGGTTCGCTCTATCCTTATGCCACAGGCCAGATTAGCGGATCCGCCTGCACCTTGACAGGGCTGGTCCCCTGTCCTCTGCCTCTCCTCCTGCTTTTCGGCTGGCGTGGCGGGGGCGGGGGGCGTATCATTTCTTCTAATCATGCGATCCGGTGCGCGGCGGCTTGGACCGCGCATGCATCTCTTGCAATCCATCGTTCGGGGAGGCGATCATGAACGTGCGTCATTTCTTGGGGCCGCTGCTGGTGGCCCTGTTCGTCGGCGGGCTGAGCCAGGGTCAAGGCCCGGCGGCTGGCGCGGACAAGGTGCAGGCCCTCATCGAGCAGCTGGGGAGTCGCAAGTTCTCCGACCGCGAGCAGGCCAACAAGGAGCTGGACGCCCTCGGCGCCGCGGCTCTGCCTGGCTTGAAGAAGGCGAGCGAAGGGGACGACCTCGAAACGTCGCGCCGCGCCAAGGAGATCATCCGCCGCATCGAGGACCGCACGAAGACCGCGTCGATCCTGGAGCCGAAGAAGGTCCGCCTGAACGTGAAGGAGATGCCGGTCCTGGACGCGATCAGCGAGCTGTCGAAGCAGAGCGGCTACCCGATCAACGTGATGGGCGACCGCACGTTGCTGGCCGACAAGAAGATCACGATCGACACCGGCGACACGACGTTCTGGCAGGCCCTGGACCAGCTCACCAGCAAGGCCGGCCTGAACGAGCGGATCGACGTGGCCACGAATCCGCAGCCGCAGAACCCGTTCCAGATCAACCCGCGTCCGCCGATCCGGGTGCGACCGCCGATCCGCGTGCAGCCGTTGCCGCTGCCAGTGAACCCGGTGAACCCGGCGATTCCGCCGCAGGCGATCCCGTTGCCGATCGTCGTCGATCCGCCGATTCTGCAGCCCGACGCGCCGCCGCCTTCCGTGAACAAGCCTCTGGTGAAGCCCGCCGGGAAGCCGGTTGACGCCAAGCCCGGCATCGCCGAGGATACTCCCCTGCGTGTGCAGGTCGTCCCCGCGCAGCCCGTCCAGGTGGTGCCCGCTCAGGTGGCTCCCGCGCAGCCCGCGATTCCCGCGCCGCCGGCCATCCAGATCCAGATCGCCCCGCTGCCGCCTCAACCTCCCATCGGCGGTTTCGGCGGCGGTTTCGGCGGTTTCGGCGGCGGCGGCCAAGTTCCCGCCCCCATTCCCGCTGGCATCCAGCTCACCACTGACGGCGCGGCCGTCAAGAAGCTGAGCAGCTATGCTGGTGCTGTCCGCGTCCAGGTCCGCGCCCTGCCCGCCGCCAAGGGGAGCAAGGAAATCGTCCTGGTCCTTGAAGCGAGCGCCGAGCCTCGCCTCCAGGGCTTCACAGTGGTCGGCGCCCCCACCATCGAGAAGGCCATCGACGACCAGGGCCAGGCCTTGAAGATCGCGATGGACGAGCCGATGAACGTCCCGCAGCCCGACCCGGCCCTGCCGCCCAACGTGATGATCCTGCCGTTCCCCGGCAACCCGGCCGGTGCGCCGATGCAGCGTCAGATGAACGTCAAGCTCGCAGCGGGCGAGAAGCCGGCCCAGGCGATCAAGGAGCTGACCGGCACCTTCAACGCCCAGGTCCAGCAGTTCGAAGCTCTCGCCACTCTCGACGACGTGACCAAGGCCGCCGGCAAGGCCGCCAAGGGCAAGAACGGCGGCGAGATGCGCCTCCAGGCCATCGAGAATCTCGCCAACGGCGACTACCGCGTCCAGGTCGAGATGGACAACCTCACCCCCAACCCCTTCGGCGGCGGCGTCGGCAACATCGTCATCCAGGGAGGAGGCATGGTCCAGATCCAGGGCAACGTCATCGTCGGTGGCAACGGCGGCTTCGGCGCCCAGCGCCAGGACGGCACCCCCGACCTCGTCGATGCCAAGGGCCAGAAGTACATCTTCGCCGGCATGCCCAGCAACGGCACCCGCATCGGCAACGGCCAGTTCCTCCGCTCCATGACCGTCCTCTACCGCCCCGCCCCCGGACAGGGCGACCCCACCCAGCTCGTCTTCAGCGGCTCCCGCCCCGTCACCGTCCCCGTCCCGTTCCGCTTCGAGAACGTGCCGGTGCAGTAGTTGAGACACGGACACCGAAAACAACGAAAGCCCACCGACGATCCCCGGTGGGCTTTTTTCACGCATCCGAATCCCAGGCGAGATGGATCGAGGAACGATCCCTGGTCGGCGTTTTTCTCCCCGGCGATGCACAAAAGCACGCCACGGCCGTATCACGCACTGCCGCACGCGATCCCCTTCGTCACCGCCTCGGCTCGTCGAGAAACGCGCGCACCGCGCGGAAGAACTCCGGTGGCAGCGGGTCGTTGTGTTCCAGGCCCGCCAAGCGGTGGAAACGCACCGGGGCTTTGCAGGCGTCGCGGAGTTGTTCACCCTGTGCGAACGGCATCAGCTTGTCCTGGTCGGCCTGCGCGATCAGCACCGGCGAACGGCACGACGGGATCTTCTTCAAACTGTCGAAGCGGTTGAACATCACCGACGACGCGAAGACCACCTTCTGCTTCGCCACATCAGGCAACGACGTGAAGGTGCGGATCAGCACCAGCGCTTCGTGCGGCCTTCTGCTGGCGAGGTCGACCGCGACGCCGCCGCCGAGCGATTCGCCGCACACGACGATGCGTTCGGGCGGGACCTTCTGGACGCGGGTCAGCCAGTCGTAGGCGGCCTCGGCGGAGGCGTAGCAGCCCGCTTCGCTCGGCTTGCCCTCGCTGCGGCCGAAGCCGGGGTAGTCGAAGATCAGCACGGAGCGGTCGAGGGCGGTGGCGAAGTCGTGCGTGACGCGGGCGTGGTATTCGAGGTTCGCCGCGTTGCCGTGGCAGTAGAGCAGCACCCCCTTCGCCTCTGGGCGCGGGCACCAGCGGGCATGAATCACTACGCCGTCGGCGGTTCGCAGCTCCACGTCCTCCAGCGGCGCCGGCGGCGGAGTGGTTTGTTTTGGATCGGTCGGCCTGGGATGGTAGACGAGCCGATTCTCGAGCGACAGGCAGCCGGTGAGCAGCAGCAGCGCAAGCAGAAACCATTTTCGCGTCATAAGGGCACCTGGGTTAGCGATGCCGCCCTATGGCAGAACGACGCGATTCGCACAAGGTGGAGATGTTTAGCCGTTCGCCTACGGCGAGCGCGGGCGCTACGCCACGCGACGATTTTCGTTGTTGGCGTGGGTTACGTCCGCGCTCGCCGTAGGCGTGCGGCTAAACGGGAATTGTCATCAATTTGATTGAGTCATCGCGTTTTCGAGACGGTCCGCCACCATTCCACGTTCACGTCGAAACACGCAAACAGATTGCAACAACATATAAATCAATCACTTGCGTCGCTATCGCGAGTTCGTGCCTCCGTTTGGCACGCGAA
>JAYSSW010000445.1:0-8495 GCA_043720335.1 Planctomycetia bacterium | reverse complement strand
ACATGGGCTGCCACATCCTCGACCCGGTCTTCACGTCGCTCGCCCTGACTTCGCCGCGCACGGTCCGCGCGACCAGCGGCGCCCCCACCGCCGACAGCTGGGGCCTGAACTGCCAGGTGCAGTACGTCTTCCCCGGCACGCGTCACACGGCCGACACGCTGACGCTGAACTGGTACGATGGCACGCGCCGCCCGGCGATGGAGGTGCGCCAGTTGATCGGCGCCCGCCAGTTGCACGGCCAGGGTTCGATCTACATCGGCGCGAATGGCGTGCTGTACACGCCGTATCTCGCTGGCCCGCCGATCCTGCTGCCCGCCGAGCGTTTCGCCGACTTCCAGATGCCGCGGCCGGGTTCGCAGAACCACTACCTGCAATTCGTGGAAGCGTGCCGGGGCAACGGCGCGACGTCAACGCCATTCGACTACGCCGGCCCGCTGACCGAGTCGGTGCTGCTGGGCTGCCTAGCGACGCGCTTCCAGAACGTGACGCTGGAATGGAACACCGCCCAGATGGAGATCACCAACAACCGCGACGCGACCGCCCTGGTCCGCCGCCGCTACCGCAAGGGCTGGGAAGTGAACGGGCGCTCGGCGGCGACGCCGAGCCACTTGTCCCATTGCAGCGTGGCGGGGACCTCGTCGCGGCGGTCGGGGCGGGCGGCGGTGTCGCCCCACTGCTTGTCGCTCCAGCTGTGCACCTCGCGGACCCGGCCGATCGCGCCCCCCTGGATGATCTCGACGATGGTGCGGTGCGCTTCGTGCGAATGGATCTGGATGCCCATCTGCGACACGATGCGGCGTTCCCGGGCCACGCGCGTCAGCTGCCGCGACTCGTAGATCGACTGCGTGAGCGGCTTCTGCGTGTAGACGTGCAGCCCCTGCTGCATGGCCCGCATCGTGATCGGGGCGTGCATGTGGTCGGGGGTCGAGACGTTGACCGACTGCAGGTTCCGCTCGGTGTCGAGCAGTTCGCGCCAGTCCTGGTAGATGCGGGCGTTGGGGAACTGCCTGCGGGCGTCGGCGGTGCGGCTGTCGTCGACCTCCGCGAGGGCGACCACACGGACATGCTGGCTGGCGGCGATGGCGCGCACGTCGGACCAGGCCATGCCCCCGGCGCCGAAGCTGGCGTGGTTCAGCATCTCGTTCGGCTTGGCGCCGACGTAGTTGCGCCAGACGAAGGGCAGGCCCAATCCCGCTGCGGCGGCGGCCTTGAGCGCGGAGCGACGTGTGATCCGAGCGGTCATGGTGCAAGTCCTTCCGAAAAGGGAGAGCGTGGCGGTGCAGCTGCATGATTCTAGCCGGTTCGACGCCCAATGCCACTCAATTCTTCCTGAGAGATCGCGACCAGGCTCAGCAGGATCCCCATCGAGGATAAGCGCGTCGTTTTTGCCGGGGCAGCAGGAATCGCAATCGCGGTGTTAGGTAAAAGTTCGCTACGCGAATGACGGTAAAGCGGAGGGCGTTCTCATGAATTGCTCATCCCGGCCTCGGCCTCTGGATTTCGGGCCAAGTTGTCGTCACGCGACTGGAACACCGTTCCGTCCACGTTCGCAGGCCTGCCATTGATCCATTCGCAACCGCTTTGATTACAAGTGATTATGGATAACGCATGCAGCATGCTGCTCGGCTTCGGCTCAAGACAAGGCGTTCCGGTTCACGCTCGCAGCAATGCCCGAACGGGTTTTGGAACAAAAATGCAAACAAAATCGGGGATGGATCGTCCTTACAGGGACGAACCGTCCTGCATTCCGCTCGCATCCTGCCTCCCTGAGCAAGCCAACGGGTTGCTCTTTTGAATCGTTTGCAGAAGCCGCGCAGACTGGCTAAGATGCGAAGCACAATGCGAACAGGCCGCATAGGTCGAGTTTTCGATACGAAACCGGGCGAAATCATCCCTCCATTCATGAAAAACTCATGGGTAGAGGGGTAATGTGGGTCAATGCTTCCGTGCATGCCTAGCGCGTAACTCGTCACGCTGCGTTTACCGGCCTCCTTCGCTGATGACGGGGGCCTTGACTGCGAATTTTCCGTGAACCGCCCGCCTTGCGGCGTCCGGTATCTCTCCTCCGTACCTTTATCCTGCGAGATTGCCCTCCATGTTCTCCTTCAATTTCGTCCGCTGGCTGAAGTCGATGGTTCGTCCCCGCGGCTTGACGATTGTCAGGAAGCAGCCGAGGACGCATATCGGGCTGGAGTACCTGGAAGCCCGCATCATCCCCGCGACCAAGATCTGGTCGGGGGGCGCCGGCGTGGCGAGCACCATCTGGAGCAACACCGGCAACTGGCAGGGGGGCGCCATCCCCGTCAACGGCGACGACCTCCTCTTCACCACCGCTACGGCGCAGCGCACCACGGTCAACGACCTCGTCAACAAGACGTTCAACTCGATCGTCGTCTCCGCCAGCAACTACAGCCTCGCGGGCAACGCGCTGACCCTCGGCACCCCTGCGGTCGCCGGCCTGCTCACCGTCAACGCCAGCGCCACCGGGAACACCATCTCGCTCAACCTCGGCCTCGGCTCCTCCACCGGCGTCGAGCAGTTCTTCACCGTCAACAGCGGCGCCAGCGTCTCCGTCACCGGGCAGCTCAGCAGCAGCGCCGGCTCGACGCTCACCAAGGCCGGCGTCGGCTCGCTCACCCTCGGCAACAACAACAGCGCCTTCACCGGACTTGTCAAGGTCAACGCCGGCGTCCTCGTCGTCACGCACTCGAGCGCCCTCGGCAGCGTCGCCGCAGGCACTGTCGTCGCCGCCAACGGCCAGCTCCAGGTCAGCGGCAACCTCTCCATCGCCGAGCCCCTCATCGTCAACGGACCCGGCGTCGCCAACGACGGCGCCCTGCTCAACGTCTCCGGCATCAGCACCTGGTCCGGCGGCGTCCGCATGGACAGCAACTCCACCTTCGGCGCCACCGCCGGCAGCCTGCGCGTCACCGGCGTCGTCAGCGACCTCGTCTCCTCGATCACCTTGACCAAGGAGGGCGCCGGCGAAATCGTCTTCGCCGCCGCCAACACCTACGGCGGCCTCACCTCCGTCAACAACGGCACCCTCACTATCCACAACGCCCTCGCCCTCGGCGCCGCCGGCACCACCGCCAACGGCACCGTCGTCAACCAGTCGATCGGCAAGGTCGGCACCCTCAAGCTCGACGACCCCGCCCTCGTCAACCCCGGCTTCATCGTCCTCGACGAGATCCTCACCCTCAACGGTCGGGGCGTCAGCAACCGGGGCGCCCTCTCCAACGGCCGCGGCGACAACGAGTGGGCCAACACCGTTTTCCTCGGCAGCGCCGCCCCGGACGCAAGCGCCGTCTACGTCGGCGCCTCCGCGAACAGCACTCTCATCGTCAGCGGCGTCATCCGCGACGGCGCCACCCCGTTGGTGGGCATCTCCAAAGTGGACTCCGGAAAAGTCGTCTTCAACAACAACAACTCCTACACGGGCGGAACCACTGTCTTCCAAGGGATCCTCAATGTCCGTGATTCCGGCGCCCTCGGCACGGGTATCGTCAACGTCTTCGGCGGCGGCCTGGAGCTGCAAGTCGATGCCGGTTTCGACCCGCATGGCCGCAATCTCGCCGTCGATTCCGTCACCGGCAGCTCGGTCAACAACGCCCAGCAGGGGCTTAGCATCTCGCGCCGGCTCACGCTCTTCGGCGCCGGCGTCAACGGCGCCGGCGCGCTGCACAGCGTCAGTGGAATCAACACCTGGACTGGCAGCGTGTCTCTCAACGACGCGGCCATCGGCGTCGATCTCGACCCGAACGCCTCCTCCGACGTCAACTACTTCACGCGGGACTACAGCCTGACAGTGACCGGCGGGGTTAGCGGCACCGGCCTCACCAAAGTGGGGTTGGGGCACCTCATCTTCCCGAGCGGCAACGCCTATCTGACCACCGACATCGCCGCTGGATGGATGACGATCCGCGACAACAACTCCCTCGGCGGTGCCGACCTTCCCGGGGTGCCCTGGTGGAGCTTGTATTCCAGCAATCGCCAAGCGGTAGGCAGCGGAATCGTCACGGTCGAAGTCGGCGCCTCCCTGCACCTGCTGCCCTTCGGCACGGGCAACTTGACCCTGCCCAACAACATGGTCCTCAAGGGCGAAGGCAGCTCCAACGCCTATTCCTTCATCAGCAACAAGGGCGCGCTGGTCAGCCTTGGCGGCGACAACATCGCGACCGGCGACATCCTCATCTCCGGCGGGCAGATCGGCGTCGGAGTCGAACTGCTTCCGGGAGCCGCAACGGTCAGCCAGCTCACCCTCACCGGCACGGTCTTCGAATCCGACCCCTTCGTCTATGCCACGACCGGCGGATCGGCAGAACATTCGCGGGTGTTCGAGATCGGCGCGACGAGCGGCGCGGTCACGATCAACTTCAACATGAGCGACGGGCTCAACCTTCCTGATCGCCTGAGGGTCTACTATCCCGAACGCGGACAGCCGGGCAGCACTCTCATCTACGACTCCGGCGTCGTGACCGGAGCCGGTTCAACCGTGCTCAATTTCGGGCAGATCGTTGGCCAGACACGGTTCGAAGTCGTCGTGAACGAAGGAGGCGGCCAGCCGTTCACGGGATGGCGGTACAACCTGACGACCACTCCCACCTCGGACAACGGCGGAATCACGAAGTACGGCTCTCAGCGGCTGGTCCTCCAGAGCGACGGCCTGTTCGCCGGCGACGTCAGGATCCTTGAAGGGACCGTGCTCGTCGAAAACGACACAGCCCTGGGCACCAACTTCTCCGGAACGCTGAAGACCGGCAACGCGACCGTCATCAACTCCAACACCATCGTCGCCGCCGGCGCCAGCCTTCAGCTGACCAAAGAAACCTCAAAATTCACCGGCGGCGTCATCGCCGGCACGCAGGTCTGGAACGAGAGCCTCACGCTGAACGGCCAGGGGATCCAGGTCGCCGTCGCCGGAAGTTCGGGCACTTTCACCCTCACCTACGCCGGACAGACCACCGCGCCTCTCGCCTTCGACGCCACCGCCGTCCAGGTGCAGACCGCCCTGAACAACCTCTCCACCATCGGCGGAGTCGGCGGGTCCGTCGCGGTCAGCAAGACCGCCAACCACTTCGTCATTGTCTTCGGCGGCACGCTCGCCTCGGCCACCAACGTCCCGCTCTTCTCCGGTACCTCGGTCTCCGGCAACATCTCGCTCATCGTCAGCGGTTCCGACGCGCCGCTGTCCAGCCTCGACCAGGACAACATGTGGCGCGGCGGCATCACCGTCAGCGCCCAGTCGAACATCCTGGTCAACCCGGATTCGCGGCTCAATCTGCTCGGAGCCATCTTCGATCAGACCCTGCCTTCCGTTTCGCTCGGCGGGATCACCAAGAACGGTCTCGGCGAACTGCTGCTGGCCGGCGCGAGCAGCTACAGCGGGGTCACCAACGTCAACCAAGGCGTCCTGACCATCGCCAACAGCCAGGCTCTGGGCTCCTCGATCAGCGGCACCGTCGTCAAGAACGGCGCTTCGCTGCAGCTCCAGGGGAGTTTGACCGTTGCCGGCGAGTCGCTCGTTGTCGAAGGCTCAGGCGTGTCCGCTGCCCCGGTGATCCCCGAACGCTGGTTCTCCACCGGCCCCGCGCCGATCAACAACGGCCAGACTCCCGGCGCCCAGGCGGTCACCGGCCGCATCACCAGCACCATTGTCGATCCCAACAATCCCGACTTCATCTACGTCGTCACCGCCGGTGGCGGAGCCTGGAGGACCCGCAACGGCGGCAAGACCTGGACTCCCCTCTACGACTACAAGTTCGGCGTCAACGAGATCCAGACCGTGACGCTCGCCGGCAGTCCCAGCGGCTCCTTCACACTGACCTTCAACGGCCAGACGACCATCCCGCTCGCCGCCACTGCCACAGCCCAGGAAGTCGAAGACGCGCTCAACAACCTGTCAACCATCGGCGGACTCGACGCGTTTGTCACGGTCAGCAAGTCCGGCGGCGCCTTCAACGTCACCTTCCAGGGCAACCTGGCCGCCACCGACGTCGGGGCGATGACCGCCACCGGCTCCGGCGGCACGACCGCAGTCGTCACCACGCCGGTCGCGGGCCTTCCCCAGCAGACCGCCCTCTTCGTCGGCGCGCTTGCCATGGACCCGACCAACTCGAACATCCTCTACATGGGAACCGGCGAGACCAACAACTCGACCGACTCCTTCTACGGCACCGGCATCTACAAGACGACCGACGGCGGCGCCACCTGGGCGCTCGTCACCGACAACCTCACCACCCCCGGCACCCCGATCAACCCCTTCATGGGCAAGGGCATCTCGAAGATCATCGTCGATCCGACCAACGTCAACCGTCTTTTTGTTGCCTCCGGCGACGGCGGTTCCGGTAAGGATGAGATCGAGCAGCTGCGCTTCAACGGGCTGCAGTCCGGCGTCGACACGTTCACCATCAGTTTCACTGGCCCCGACTCCACCGGCGCCATCGTCACCCGCACCACGGCACCGATCGTCTTCCTGGGCGGCAGCCCCGCCAACCGCGCCCAGCTCGGCGTCGACATCCAGAACGCCCTCAACGCCCTCACCAACATCGGCGGCGTAGGCGGCACCGTGTCGGTCACGGTCACCAGCGGCCCCTTCGGTAGCACCCGCTACAACCTCGCCTTCGGCGGCTCCCTGGCGCTGACCAACGTCCAACAGGTCATCACGAACTATCCGACCTCCGCCTCCCCCAAAACCATCTCGGTCAGCACCACCCGCGACGGCGGCAGCGGACTCGTCGTCAACGGCACCTCGGGCGGCGCCGGCGTCTGGCGCTTCAACGCCGGCAGATGGTTCAACCTCACCGCCGTCGTCTCCACCAACCGCGCCGGCGTCGCCACCACCCAGCCTGTCGCCCCCACGGCCGACGCCTTCGGCACCGCCACCAGTGCCAGCACGACCAGCAACAACGGCACCGCGCTGTTCCCCAACACGCCCGGCCCCGACGACGACTACCGCCTGCAGTTCCCGCAGTCCAACGCCACCTGGTCCGACATCGCCCTCATCTTCACCGACCGCTCCAACCAGAACCAGGGCGCCAACGGCGCCGTCCTCTACGCGGCGCTGGGCACCTCGTCGGGCAATGTCAACAACGGCGTCTTCTGGACCCATACCAGCACCACCAACACGCCCATCTGGTACATCGGCGATCCAGGCGGCTCGCCGTTCTCCTCCCCGGCGGTCGGCCCCGGCGCGGCGGTCGATTCGCGCACCGGAGGTTTCCCGCGCAGCCAATTCGCCATCCCCGTGCGCACCGCGCCGAATCCGCCCCAGGTCGCAGCCGCTCTCTACGGCAACATCAAGATCGGCGTGGCCGCCGGCGGCAACTTCAGCAACACCATCATCTACGCGGCCACCAGCACGCCCAACGGCACGCTGAGCGCCATCTTCAAGTCCTCGAACGGCGGCAGCACCTGGGCCGCGACCGGCTCCCCCGGGGCCTATCAGTTCTCCGTCGGCAACTTCGCCAGCGCCATCCTTGTCGTCGACGCGAACACGGTCTACATCGGCGGCCAGGGAACCAACTCCGCTGGGAACTCCTCCATCCTCCGCACCACCGATGGCGGCGCCACCTGGACCAGCATCGCCATCGGCGGCAACGGCAACGGCCCTCGCGCCGGCGTCCATTCGATGGCTCTCTCCTTTGACTCCATCAACAACTTCAACCGCTTCCTCGTCGGCACCGACGGCGGACTGTGGCGGCTCGAAGCCAACGGCAATTGGACCAACCTCAACGGCAACCTCGACATCGCCCTCGTCGCCGGCGTCGCCACCAACCCCAACGACATCAATGTCGCCTTCGCCGGCAGCCGCAACAACGGACTCTCCGCGTACACCAACAGCACGGTCTGGAGTCTGGCTGACACGTTCGGCGGCGCCCAGGTCGCCATCGACCAGATCAACCCCAACAACGTCTACTACGTCCAGGAAATCGTCGGTTCGAACGCCGTCCTGCGCCGTTCGCTCGCCGCGGGCAACGTCGGCACCTTCACGACCGTCCTGACCTCCAGCCGCGCCAGTTTCGGTTTCGCGCTGGACACCGTCAACACGTCGCGCTTGGTGGCCACCGGCGGATCGCTGGTCTCGAACCAGTCGGTCCGGGAATCGCTGGACCAGGGGAACACCTGGATCACCCTCAACGCGCCGATCTCTACGATCGACGTCGCGATCTCGGCCTACCAGGGGATCTACGTCGCCGACCCCGATTTCGCCCCCGTCTCCGACAAGGGCGCCAACACCTACGACCCTGGAACGATCTACATCACCAACGGCGACCTGGTCTACGTCACCAAGAACCGCGGCACGACGTGGGTCGACCGCACCACCGACATGGCTGGGCTGGGCGCTATCTCCGACCTCATCGTCGATCCGACCAGCCGCGACACCGTCTACGTCGTCCGCAGCGCCTTCGGCGGCGGCCAAGTCTGGAAGACCACCGACGCGGGCCAGACCTGGACCGACATCTCCAGCAACCTGCCCAATCTTCCCTCCTGGA
>JAYSSW010000444.1:0-8501 GCA_043720335.1 Planctomycetia bacterium | reverse complement strand
ACCCCTGGGCGCGGTACGCCGCCCCAGCGGAACTTGCTAATTGATGTACTTTCGAGCCGGCGTAATATGACTCTCAACTTCAAGGAGTTCGAGGATGTCTTAATCCTGGCCCGTTGACGTAAAAGGGCGGAAGATTCAGGCCCGACTTGCGGGTGGCCAGCCCGCTCGAAGTCGCTCGGCGAGGCTTCATCCTGGGATCGCGCGGGCTGAGTCGCATTCGCGACGGACCGGCCGGCCTGGACGAAGGCATCGCCAAAAGACTTCAAGAAACATCGGTCAAGCCAGCGCGTCGATGGCGCGGCGGGTCCAGCGCGAGGCCTGGACCGCCACCGCCGCGACGCCGCCAGCGACGCCGGACAGCGCGGCGGAGACGACGTGCGGGGCCAGGAAGCTGACGGTCGCGACGACCAGCGCCGTGGCGGCGGCGATCGTCACGAGGCGCCTGAGGTCGCCGATCCAGCGCAGGATCCACACGGGGTTGCGCACCGCCTCGACGACGACCTCCGCAACCTGCTGGCTCTTCCGCCAGAAGCCCGCCAGCTTCCGACCGACCGAGGTCACCGCGTTGGTCGCCGCGTTCTTCATCCTGGCCCAGAATCCCGGCTTCGACGGCACGGGAGCGGGCGCAGCAGCCGGTGCGGCGCCCGCTGCCTGGTGCAGCTTGGCGCGGAGCGCGGGGTCGGTCAGGATCTCGACGATGGCGTCCTTGACGGCCAGGCGCGTGCCGTCGCGGACGGCGTCGGTGACCGCGCCCATCAGGCCCTCACTGAGCCCGTCAAGCAGCGTATCGAGACGGTCGAGTTGGTCGGCGAGCTGCTTGCGCTGAGGTCGGCCGTTGGTGGCGTGTGCGACGCTCATGGTTCATCTCCTTGTGGGATGGATTTGGTTGGAAGAAGTTGGATCGGGCCAGGCGTTCGGGCCTGTGACTCGATCCAAGACGGAGCGATTCAAAACACGGAACGGTGCAGGAAGCGGGCTCCCGACGACACCAGCGGTTCAAACGCGACGGTCGGCGAAGTGGAGCAGGTTCTGGGTGTCCGAACAGAGATTCAACAACGAGGCAACCTTGTCGCCAGCGACCAGGACCATGAAAGCAACGACCGCCGCAATCGCCAGGGCCGGGACCGGCTGGCCCGATCGCGAAAAGCTCCAGCGGGCGGCCCTGATCGCGGCGGCGATGGCCGTCACGGCCCGCGATGGCTCGTCTTCGACTGTCAGGATGGATTCATCGCTACGATCGGCCTGTTCCGTCCAGGCCGATCGGTCCTCGTAGGGCTCGTCCTCCCAAGGATCGTCTTCCCAAGGAGAGGCATGGCCGCGCTGCGACCGTGGATCCGGCGGCAGGCAGCCGAACAGGAAGCAGGTCGTTTCGGACAGCGTTTCCGCGATCGCCTGGGCGACTTCGCTGCGGGCCGCCTCCTTCAAGCGGACGCGCAGGTCGCCCAGGCGTTCCGCGAAGCGGGCGAGATGCAAGGCGAGGGGAGAAGGCATCGGGATCTCCAAAGGGTGGCGGACATGGCCGTAGTTCAGCCCGTGCGGCTGCGATGGGAATGGCCGCAGCGTGCAGTTCGATTCATGGTTTTCTCTCGAGCCGAATCAGCCGGAGAAATCTCGGAATCGCCCGTGAAGGCCAGCCACTGACGCTGCCACTGCTGGCGGAGCTGCGTGATGCGGCTCGGCGAGACGTGGAACGCCTCGGCAACCTGGTTGGCCGGATGCCCCTGGGCCAGCGAACGCAACATGCGGCGGTGCCGGCGCGGCAGCGATTTCAGGAACGCCTGCCAGTCGAGCTTGAACCGCACCTGGTCGAGGACCGGCGTCGCGGAGTCATCGAGGAAGTGCTCGTCCCAGTCAGGCAGTGCTGGCGCGACCAGATGCAGGCGGAAACCATGCCGTCGCTGTGCCGCGAAGGAGGTGACCTCGCCCGAGCGGCAACTTCCGCCCACATGCCGACCATTGCGAACGTGCAACACCGCGAACGCGGCCAGGATCACTGGGAAAGCCGCCGGGAACCTGCCCCGTGCCTTGAGGGACACAAAGCTCACGAAAGCGGCGGCCACCGCTTCGGCGATCGCCTCCTCGCGATCCACTGAAGGCAAGCAGCGGAACGCGAACTGGGCCCGTCTCTCCACGATGGGGAGGATCAGCAAGAAATCGCGATGGGGCGAGGATGAATTCCGCAGTTGGGACAGGGAGCAGCGGGTGCGGTTCATGGGACGGGTCTCCTTGAAATGGGACCGTCCCAAGGCGGGGACGGTCGTGTGAATACACAACCGCCCCCAGCAGGGGCAGCGAAGCCAAATCAACGAACGGCGACATCGGGAGATCGCAACCTTTCAAATTCTGTCGCGCTGCAATCTCCGGGGGCCGAAATGAAGATTGAAATCCGGCAACACGCCGGGCAATGACGGCGAACCTTGCTGCCTATCGCAGGGACAAGCATGGAATCGTGTCGAGGAGATCGCTTGGACCGCAACGCATCGATCTTGTGGCGAAGATGGCCAAAATCAAGGCATCGCGACGCGGGTCGATCAGGCTCATCCCGGCAATGCCACGTTCGTGACTTCGTGAAGGACGCTGAATCCTTGTTTGAAGCGATCCACATTGGCGCATCATCGGCGGATCACGATGGATTGGTGTGCAAGCCGCTTGTAACATGACGGTCTGTTCATCAACAACCGCCGACCCTGGTTGCGAGAGACCGCGATGCAAGCACGCTGCCCGAAGTGCCAAAAGATGCTGAAGATGCCCGACGCCGCCGTTGGAACGCGGTGCCGTTGCCCGCTGTGCCAACAGGTGTTCCTGTTTCCTGCCGCGCCGCCAGCGTCGATCCCGGCCGCAGCACCGGTCCCGGCGCCGCCGCTGCGGGTGCAGAAATCGAAGGCTGCTGACGTGGAGCCGGCTGAAGAGCGGCGGGCCAAGCCGCGAACCCCGTCTCGCATGACGGCGCCGAAGCCCGAACGAAATCGCCGCTTCGCGGTACTGGCGATGGTGTCCGCAGCGGTGATCGTGCTCGCTGTAAGCGCGGGCGGCGCCTGGTGGTGGTTGTCGCAGCCCGCCGCCATCGAACCCATGGACAAGCTGGCCAAGGGGAAACAGGACGACGATCGGAACCCCCTTGGCAAGAAGCAGGACGACATCCCGGACGACGCTCCGGAGCGTGAAGACGAGCGACCCGAGTTGTACGACCTTGTCGCGGCGCCGAACTCGGGGTCGAAGGACAAGGGCAGCGTGAACGTGTTCACGCTCAAGCAGCCGCTCGCGCCTCCGGTCGAGCCGGAAGTACCGGCCGCCGCGATCGAGCTGCCGCAGCCGCGTGTCGAGATCGATCTCCCTTCGCAGGTCAGCGACATGATTCCGGCGGTGGGGGGCCGCCTGCTCGTGCTGCCGGCGTTCCGGCAGAACAAGATCTACCTCGTCGATCTGCAGCAGCAGAAGGTGGTCAAGACCCTGGAGCGGAAGAACCACGTGCTGGTCGCCGCCGGCCTGGACAAGCTGATTATCTACGATCCCACGACGCGCGAGATCGAGCGCTGGAGCCTGGCGACCTTCGAGAAGGAGGCGACGTCCCCGTTCGACTTCCCGGACCAAATCGTGGCCGTCGGCATGGGCGCGGCGTCGCGCGGCCCGATGCTCGTCCTGCTGCGCGGGCGGAAAAGCAGCCCGTACGACTCCGCCAAGGCCGTCCTCGTCGACATCCAGGCCATGAAGCCGCTCGAGGTCGACTTCGCCGCCCAGCGCGTCGAGTTTCGCGGCGACAAGATCCGCGCTTCCACCGACGGCTCGGCCTTCAGCGTCTTCGGCGGCAACAACGACGGCACGGTCCTGGTCCAGCTGGGCGGCGACCGCGTCGTCGCCACCGGTCTGTACGGCAGGTGGAACCTGCCCGGCCACGACGGCAGGCACGTCTTCACCGACCACGCCGTCCTCCGCGACGGCGAACGAACCCTCTCGACCAGAGGCTCGTCCGTCCCCGCGATCCAGGGGGACCTGTTCACGAGCTACCGGGGCTGGGCGATGCCCGCCCCGCCCGGCGGCGGTCGCGACGGGTTGGCCAAGGTGCCGGTCCACCACGTCGGAGCCAGCGCGCCTGTCCTCTTCCTCGACGAAATCGAGTATCCGTCGGAGAACGACCTTATGGATTCCAAGGACGGATCGAGGCCGATCCCGGTGGCGATCGATCGGCGCGTTCAGCTGATGCCGGACCTCCAGGTGGCGGCGCACATCGACCTGCCGCAGACGAAGGTGGTTCTGCACCGCTTCGACTGGCGCGAGCGGCTGAAGGCGAGCAAGCTCGATCCGTTCCTCGTGCTCTCGACGCCCCCCCGTTTCGGGGCCAAGGGGAAGCGGTTCGAGTACCAGGTCGAGGCCGTGTCGTCGCGCGGAGGCGCCAAGCTGGCGCTGGAGCTTGGACCGCCGGGGATGAAGCTGTCGACGACGGGGCGGGTCCAGTGGGACGTGCCCGCCGACTTCGCGGCGCGCAGCGCCGCCGCGACGGTCTCAGTCCGCGACAGCACGGGCAGGACGATCAACCATCCGTTCGAGGTCGAGGTCGTCGCGGAGTGGCCGAGCTGGGCAAGGGCGCCGGCGGCGCTGCCAGCGGACCAGGGGGTTTTCGCGGAGGCGAGGAAGGACGAGCCGTCCGCGCCGAACCGCGAGACGCCCCGGTGCCATCCGGCGAAGTTCGAGGGGGACAAGGTCGTCGTGGACCTGCCGAGCACGCCGTACTGGGCGATCCCCGCGGGCAACGGACGCTACCTCCTCGTTCACTTGGCGAACGTGGGGAAGCTCGTGCAGTTCGACGTTTGCGAGGCGAAAGTCGTCCGCGAGATCGCCCTGCCGGAGTACGCCAGCTTCGCCGCCGGAGCGGAGAAGCTGCTGGTGCTGCTGCCAGGCTCGGGGATGCTGCTGCGCTACGACCTGCAAACCGGCAAGCGCGAGAAGGCGGCGACCAGCCCCGTGCCGAAGGACTGCCAGGTGCTGGCGATGGGGCACGCCTCGAAAGGCCCGCTGCTGATGAGCGACGGCATCGACGACTACTTCGTCGACCCGGACAGTTTCCGCATCTACCGCTACCCGAACACGAACGCCGAACGGCGCAGCTTCGGCATGGGGCGGCACGAGGCGAGCGCCGACGGCCGCGTCTTCACCTCCTGGAGCGGGCACCTCGGCAGCGCCTGGGCACGCAGCACCGTGCTGTCGGGCCGCAACGCGACGACCTTCACCAGCCACGAGATGCCGTACCGCGACCTCTATCCCAGCGTCGATGGCAATTGGCTGCGCACCGGCGCGGGCTCGCTCTTCAAGGACGGCCGCTACGTCGGCAAGTCGCCGGAATTCCTCGACCTGGCCAACGCCGAAGTCCCGGCGCTGCAAGGCGCGTACTTCATCAAAACGGTCGAACACGAGAAGAAGTTCAGGCTGCACCTCGGCGCCGACGCCCGTCCGTTGGCGCAGCTCCCCCCCGCCATCCCCGCGCGCGCGAGGGGCCTGGTGCGGACCTTCTTCAACCCGGAAGCCCAGGTCGTCGTGCAGGTCGAACGCAACCCGAAAGGCGCGGTCCCCGACGACCCACTGAACAAGTCCGACGTCAACCGGGCGCCCGACAACACCGGCCGCATCGTCCTGCACCGCTTCGACCCGGACAAGGCGGTCGCCGACGCGGGGACGAACTACCTGGTCGTCGTCTCGGCGCCGCCGACAAGCGTGCGGCAGGGACGGACGTTCAACTATCCCATCGAAGCCAAGTCTCTGAAAGGAAACATCGAGTACCGCCTCGAACGCGGCCCGGAAGGCATGGCGGTCGATGCCGCTGGCAAAGTCACCTGGAAGGCGCCCCGCGACTTCGACCGTCCCGAGGTGGAAGTCGCCATCCAGTTGAAGGACGCGTCCGGCCTGGAAACGTCCCATGCCTTCCAGCTCGCGATCCTCGGCCACGACGGCAAGAAAATCGAAGCCAAGCAGTGACATCCAGGTCAATCCAAGGACGACCCGATCCCCTGCAGCATTGAGCCGGAAGATGTTCGTGGCGATCCAAGCAGCCGAACTGGTGGCTCACACCGCTCCGCTCGCCGTCAACTCGGCGGCCAGCAGGTTCAGCGTCAGATCGCGGTCGGCGGGGACGCCGCGCAGCCACCTGGTGAACTGGTGCACCATCAGCCCGGCCGCAATCGACGCGGTGTAGATCGTCGACCGGGCGGTGCAGGAACCGACGTGGGCCTCCTCCGTCGCGAACAACGTCTGTGCGTAGGCGTCGTCGACTGCGGGAGTCGCCGAAGCGAGCACGCGAATGACCTCCCCGTGCATGCGGCCGTCGAAGAAGCAGCTCGCTTTGCCTCGCAGCGACTCCCACAGCATCCGGCGCGTGCTGATCGAATCGACGCAGCAGAAGACGGCCAGCTCGCCCTCCGCCGCGAGCGTGTTGACCGTGGATCGCTTGAAGCGTTCCGGGACAGCGGCCACTTGCATCGCGGGATGGACGCGTTGGCAGAGCTGTGCGGTGGCGTGCACCTTGAACTTCTGCAGGTCTTCCGGCCAGTAGCCCTGGGCAGCGAGGTTCTCGACCGCGACCTGGTCGTCGTCGTGGAGGATCAGCCGGGAGACGCCGAGCGAGGCCAACTGCAAGGCGACCTGCCGGCCGATGGCGCCGACGCCGATCACCAGCGCCACGCAGTGTGCCAGCCGCTCGGCGGGGACCAGCAGCTGCTGGCGGGCATCACGCCCAGGGATCGAATTCGTGGAAGGGCTCACGATAGTTATGCTCCTCGAAATAGAGTGCTTCGACATCGTCCCAGGGCCCCGCTGCGTACCAGGGGGTAGCGGGACGTTCCAACAGGAACGGGACGGCGGGCTTGATGGTGGCCGCGAACTCCGCCTGCCACTGGGCGACCAGGGTCGACAAGCAGAACGTGGGATCCTGAACCACGCTGGCCCAGTCGGTCCAATCGACAGCGACCGGCAGCAGCAGCGTCGCCCCGGGGCCGGCGTGGAACGACAGCCGGGCCAGCGTTCGCCCCGTTCTTCCCAGGATGAACATCACTGCCCACGGCGACGAGCCGAAGACGCGGGCGAAGGTCTGCTCGTCGGTTCCGCTGGGCTGCACCGAAGCACCGGGGTGCGTGTGGATCCACAGGCGGAAGAACCGATCCTGCGGCAGCCCGGCATCGACGCAGGCGTCGACGAAGTCGGCGACCGCGTCGTCGTCGAAGGCCACCGACACGGGGCAGGACCGCTGGCGGATCGGCACGAAGTCGACGACGCGGAGCAGGTCGGACGCGTCGGAGATGCCGAAACCGCCGACCTCGGTGCCGCCCGCGTGGCAGAAGTACTGCAGCTTCAGCCAGGCAAGCGGAGCGAACACTAGCGTCGGCGTGTAGGCTGGATCAAGGATTGACCTCATTCGTCTTCTCCTTCATGGATGGAATCGGGTTCGTTCGCGTCGTCCGCCGTCTCGACACATTCCTCACACAGTTCCACATCGTCGTCGAACTCGGACCTGGCGACCTTTGCACCGCACACCGAACATGTCCGCAGACAGTTGGGGCAGCATTGCAGCGACGAACGTGCCGATGTCACGAGCCGGCGAGCGCACCAGTGTGCCTCGCAGACGCCGCAGTGGACCTGGCAGGTGTCGCACTCGCTGGTGCCGCAGCATTCGCACGAGGACGTGCATTCGTAGCAGACATCGCGGCCGCAGCGGCTGCAAACGCAGCAGTCGTCCGGGCGGAGCCTGCAACCGCACGAATCGCACGAGATGCCCAGCCAGTCGGCCAGGGTCACATGGGCGCTCTGCGGGTTGTAGTTCTCCAGGACGCTGCGGATCACCGCGAAGGCGTCGAAGAGCCGGCCCTCGGCCAAGGCGCGACGCAGCGGCATCGCCGCGTCGCCGGCACAAAGCTGCCCGTCGCGGACGTGCGGATGTGGCACATTGGGATTGGCCGCCGAAGCCCGGCTCTCGTCCTCGGCGACGATCTCGAAGCAGTCGGCCTCGGAGCGGTGCGCGAGGCGGGGCCAGTGCAGCCGCAGCGCGAAGGCCCCCAGGTTCATCCCATCGAGAATGATGGAGTCGGACTTGACGGCTAGGTACTGCCTCTTCCAATCGATGGAGATCCCGCCGAACTCGTCGTCCAGTTGGCGCAGTTCGGCAAGCAGCTCCCGCAAAGGCGGAAGGGAAGCCGGATCGCTTTGGCTGCGATCCTTCCACTCCTTCAGGGCGGACTCGAGCGCGCGCTGCACGCCCGGAACACACCGGCCCAAACGCGACGCTGCGAGAAGCCAGCCAAAATCCTCCGCTTTGTCGATCAGCCGGCGCATGGACCTGATCTGGTCGAACCGCTCGCCCAGTTCGGTCCAGGAAGCGCGCCTCAAAGGGAGATGCATGGAAGCACGCTGCTTGTACAAACGCTGCAGATGCCGGGCGAGCCGCAGCCAGCTGGGTTTGATCGAGCCCATGGAAGCTCCTCGACGAGGAAAGCCCTCCTGCCGGGGCGGCGCAGGAGGGC
>JAYSSW010000443.1:0-4061 GCA_043720335.1 Planctomycetia bacterium | reverse complement strand
CTTGCGGCAAAAGCCCCACCTGATTCAATCGTTCTTCGCCGCCGCCGGGTTGCCGCTACACGGGTGAAAGTTTACTTCTTTGCGCAGCTGTCAGTAATGTGCCCTGTATGGTACTCTAAAGGTGCCGTACCGTGGACGTGTCGAACCTGCGAACCACCCGTCGAGCGCGACGTGGACTTCGGGACGGAAGCCCTTGTCGCGCTGAAATGCCCATGTGTGCCCATGGTGAAAATGCGCGTGCTGATCGCCGACGACCATCTGCTGATGCGGGCGGGGCTGCGGACGCTGCTGCAGTCGATCCCGGAGGTGGATGTCGTCGCCGAGGCGGACAACGGCCTGCAGGCCCTGGAACTGATCGCGGCGCATCAGCCCACGCTGGCGCTGTTCGACATCACCATGCCGCTGATGAACGGCCTCGACGCCACGGAGCGGATCTGCCAGGACTTCCCCGGCACCCATGTCGTCATGCTGTCGATGCACACCGGCGAGGACTACGTGCGGCGAGCCTTGAAAGCGGGGGCGCGCGGCTACCTGCTCAAGGACTCCGACCCGTCGGAGCTGCGGACCGCCCTCGAGACGGTCAGCCGTGGCGAGGTCTACCTCAGCCCGGCGGTCGCCAAGCACGTCGTGTCGGCCTACCTCCGGGGCGAGACCACCGAAACCAACTCGCTGAGCCGGCTGACCCCGAGACTTCGCGAAGTCCTGCAGCTGCTTGCGGAGGGGCACCGGACGAAGGCGATCGCCCAGGCCATGAAGATCAGCATCCGCACCGTCGAGTCGCACCGGGCACAGCTCATGGAGGAGCTGGAGATCCACGAGCTGGCCGGCCTCGTGAAATACGCCATCCGCATGGGGCTGGTGACAAGCGACGCATGAACCCAACAAGTTGCGAGGCAAGCCCAGGGACGGCGTCCCTGGGAATTTTGAAGACCTAGGGACGGCTGTCCCTGGGCTTTTTCGTCAATTCTTCACCCCTCGCAACTTCGCGTTTTTTTGTCCGCATTGGCTTGTGGAAATCGCGATCATCACTTATGCTAAAGGTAGAGAACTCCATGCACACGGCCTGACGCACCAACGGCGTTTTTCAGAAAACGCTTGCATTGCCCTCATCGCCTGTTCACAATGGTCTTCTTGTCGCGCGGATTTTCCCCCAAGGTTTTGCCGCGCGACGGTCATCCTGCCTTAAAACCTCGTTCGATCCCACCAGAAAAGCAGGGGGGAATTCATGCATAGCCTACCTCAACGATGGCTGATTTTGGCTGCGGGCTGCACTTTCGCACTGCTCGCGGGAACCACGTCCGCGCAGGACGCCGGCAAGAAATCGGCCGCCCCGGCGCCAGCGGCCCCGACGCAGGCCGTCCTGCCCACACCGGCGGAAGTGCAGGCGCTAAGCGTGCTGCCCGCGACCGTGACCCTGAAGGGCCAGGACGACTCGGCCCAGCTGGTCGTCTCCGGCCAGGCCGCCGGCCGCGCCCAGGATCTGACCGGCGACGTGAAGTACGAGATCGCCAATCCCGCCCTCGCCCGCGTCACCACCAGCGGCCGCATCCTGCCCCTCGCCAACGGCACCACCGAGATCGTCGCCCGCTACGGCGACAAGGTCACCAAGCTGACCCTCAAGAACGAAGCGATGGACATCAACCTGCCCATCAACTTCGCCAACCACATCGTGCCGATCTTCACCAAGCTCGGCTGCAACGGCGGCGGCTGCCACGGCAAGTCGGGCGGCCAGAACGGCTTCTCCCTGTCGCTGCTCGGCTTCGTCCCCGAACTCGACTACCAGACCCTCGTCAAAGAAAACCGAGGCCGGCGCCTCTTCCCCGCCTCCCCCGAATCCAGCCTCCTCGTCACCAAGGCGTCCGGCGGCATCGCCCACGCCGGCGGCAAACGCATGGATGTCGGCTCCGACGAACACAAACTCCTCCTCCGCTGGATCGCCTCCGGTGCCCCCTTCGGCAACGAGAAGGACCCCTTCGTCACCAAGATCACCGTCTCCCCCGACCGCGCCATCCTTAGCCGAGGCAACCGCCAGCAGTTCACCGTCCTCGCCCACTACAGCGACGGCGCCACCCAGGACGTCACCCAACGCGCCCAGTTCGAGAGCAACGACCCCGAAATCGCCGTCGTCGACGGCGCCGGCCTCGTCCGCACCCTCGAACTGAGCGGCGAAGCGGCCGTCATGGCCCGCTACTCCAGCCAGGTCTCCGTCTTCCGCGCCACCGTCCCGCTCGGCGTAAAGATCCCCGACTACAAGTTCGAGCCGAAGACCGTCGTCGACACCTTCACCCAGAAGAAGTGGAAGGAACTCGGCGTCGTCCCGTCCGATCTCGCGACCGACGAACTGTTCCTCCGCCGCGTCCATCTCGACCTGACCGGCACGCTGCCGACCCCGGTCCAGGTGAAGGCGTTCCTCGACAACAAGGACGCCGCCAAGCGCGACAAGCTGGTCGATGCTTTGCTGGAAACGCCGGAGTACACCTACCTGTTCGCGAACAAGTGGGCCGACATCCTCCGCGTGAAGCGGCGTGGCCAGCCGGACCGTGCCCAGGGGACGTTCGCGTTCCACGGCTGGATCCGCGACGCGGTCGCCAAGGACAAGCCGTACGACCAGTTCGCCCGCGAGATCCTGGCCGCGACGGGCGACGAGTCGCAGTCCCCGCCGACCGTGTGGTACAAGGAGCTGACCGACCCGCAGCAGTTCGTCGACGACACCGCCCAGGTGTTCCTCGGCCTGCGCATCGCCTGCGCCCAGTGCCACCACCACCCGTACGAGAAGTGGAGCCAGGACGATTACTGGGGCCTGGCCGCGTTCTTCGGACGTGTGGGCCGCAAGAACACGCCGGTCATCGGCGCCGCCAACCAGCAGTCCCAGCGCCAGGTGATCTTCAGCAAGCCCGACGGGGCGGTCACCAACAAGCGGACCAACGCCCCGGCGAAGATCCAGGTGCTCGACGGCGATCCGATGGAGATCGGTCGCGAGGACGACCCGCGCCACAAGCTGGTCGACTGGATGGCCGGCCCGAAGAACCCGTTCTTCGCCCGCGCGGTCGCCAACCGCTACTGGTCGCACTTCTTCGGCCGAGGCATCGTCGACCCCATCGACGACATGCGCGTGACCAACCCGCCGACCAACCCGGAGCTGCTCGACGCGCTGGCGAAGGAGCTGGTTGACAGCAAGTTCAGCCTGAAGCATCTCGTGAAGGTGATCGTGAAGAGCCGGACCTACCAGCTCAGCTCGGTGCCGAACGAGTTCAACAAGCACGACAAGCAGTCGTTCGCGCGGTTCTACCCGCGGCGCATGTCGGCCGAGGTGCTGTACGACGCGGTGAGCCAGGTGACGAGCACGCCGGCGTCGTTCGGCGGGCTGCCGACCGACAAGTTTTCGCCGAACCGTGCGATCATGCTGCCGGACGAGTCGTTCGCGTCGTACTTCCTCGACGTGTTCGGCCGCCCGCAGCGCATCAGCGCGTGCGAGTGCGAACGGGTCAGCGAAGCAAACCTCGCCCAGGCACTGCACCTGCTGAACTCGCAGGAGATCCAGGACAAGCTGTCGCGAGCCGGCGCCCGCGCCGACCTGTTGGCGAAGGACGCGCGTCCCGACGCCGAGAAGGTGGACGAGATGTTCATGTGGGTGTTCGGCCGTCTGCCGAGCGCGGAGCACCGCCAGGTGGCCATCGAGCACATCAACCGCAACGCGATGAACAAGAAGGCCGCCTACGAGAATCTGCTCTGGGCGCTGCTGAACACGAAGGAGTTCATCTTCAACCAGTAGCCGGTGGAGGATGACGCCTTCCCGAAGCCCGCCGCCGTCGCGAAATCGTGACGGCGGCGGTTTTTTTTTGCGCGATGATTCGGAATCGGGGCGGCCACGCGGGCTTGCTGACGATCTCGAAGATCGCGTGCGAAGCTACCCCTGCGGCTGGTGCAGCCGATAGGTCTTGTACCCACCGCCGAGGTTGACGGCGTCGAACCCGGATTGCAACAGGATGCGCGTCGCGAGGTAGCCGCGCTGGCCCACCTGGCAGTAGACGGCGATCCGCCGGTCGCGTGGCAGCTCGCCG
>JAYSSW010000442.1:0-4064 GCA_043720335.1 Planctomycetia bacterium | reverse complement strand
TTCAGGAACGTGTCCCGGATCTTGCCATAGAGGTAGACCGCCTGGTCGAAGTCGATCCCCAGCACTTCCTTGCGGTAGCTGAAGTCGCGGTGTCGGCGCCCCTGCCAGCAGCGATGCAGGACGTTGAGGTAGCGTTCGCGAAGCTGGACGTTGAATTTGGCGTGCTGGAGGGCCAACTCGTAGTTCTCGCGCGCCTTCTCCCAGTCGCCGACTTTCTCGTGCTCGTAGGCTCGGTTGATGGAATCGCGAAGGGCGTCGTTCGCCTCGCTGAAATTCCAAACGAGAAACAGGCCGACGATCGCCAGCAGGGCGGAACAGGAGGATCGTTGCGTGCCAGTCACAAGCTGACCTCCGGGAGAGGAAGCCGTTCGGATCAATCCAGACCGAGTATAAAGGAGTTCACCCGGCCCGTCAATGAGACGATGCCCGATTGCGAAAAGTTTGACCCGTCGATATTTTGTCTTGCTTCCGCCCGCAATGCAAGCGAATTCGGAACCATTGATGCTCGATCCTCTCCGCCAGGAAATCATCGCCAACGCCACAACCGTCGTGGTGAAGGTCGGCACCAACGTCCTCACCTCGGACGACGGGCTGCTCGACCCGGCGCGCTTGCAGTCGCTCGCCGACCAGCTCCAGCGCATCCGCGCGACCGGTCGCAAGGTGGTCCTCGTCAGCTCCGGCGCCATCGGGGCGGGGGTCGGCCGGCTGAAACTCGGCCAGCGCCCCACCGACCTGCGGCAGCTCCAGGCCTGCGCCGCCGTCGGCCAAAGCTTCCTCATGCGTGCCTATCAGGAATGTCTCGACCGGCACGATGTCCACGCCGCACAAATTCTGCTCACCGCCAGCGACTTCGACCATCGCGCCCGCTACCTCAATGTGCGCAACACCATCCTGACGCTTTTTGAATGGAACGTGCTGCCGATCATCAACGAGAACGACACCGTCAGCATCGACGAGATCAAGTTCGGCGACAACGACCACTTGGCCGCGATGGTGACGAACCTGCTGCGGGCGCCGTTGCTCGTTCTGCTGACAAACGTCGATGGCCTGTACGAAGGCGATCCGCGCAGCGACCCGAAGGCGATCAAGAGGGACACGGTGTTTGAGATCGACGCGGATGTCATCAGTTTTGCGGGCGTCAGCAAAAGCGTCCTTGGCACCGGTGGCATGCACAGCAAGCTGCGGGCGGCTCGGCTGGCGACCGCTGCGGGTGAATCGGTCATCATGGCCAATGGCGCGGTCGCCGGCGTCCTCGACCAGATCTTCGCTTGCGACCCGGTCGGCACGCTGTTCCTGCCGCATGGCAGCAACCTCCCCGCGTGGAAGCGTTGGCTGGGCTTCACCGCCAGGCCGAAAGGCAGGCTGACCGTTGATGACGGGGCCAAACGTGCCGTACAATCGAAGGGGAGCAGTCTCCTGCCCATCGGCGTCGTCCAGGTCCAAGGAACCTTCAACAAAGGGGACGTGGTCGCGCTGAACGACTCGGTCGGCATCGAATTCGCCCGTGGATTGTCGAACTACTCGTCCGACGACGCCCAAAGAGTCGCTGGGTTGCGGTCGGAGCAGATCGAGGCATTGATGGGCGTCATGCACTACGAAGAACTGGTACACCGCGACAATCTGGTCGTGGTCGGTTGAACTTTTTGCAATCGCTTGAAATCGTTGGGAAACCTGCCCCGTCCAAGCGTTAGAGTTGCGGGGGCGCCTCGTCTTCTCTGCGAGGAAGGTTGATCCTCCCCCCGATCTCTGGTCAGACACCTTGCGTTGGCAGGGAACGAGGGCCCATGAAATCTAGGCCAATGACGCCCGATCCCGAGGCGGAATTCGACGCCCTCTACCAGAGGCACAACCGCGAAGTCTGGGCTTTGGTCTATGCGCGCTGGCTGAACGCCGATGTCGCGCTCGACATCATGCAGGAGTCGTTCCTGCGGCTCTGGAAGCAGGGGCAGGCCGGCAGCCTGATCGCCAACCCGCGAGCCTGGCTGCTGCGGGTCGCCCGGAACTTGGCCGAGGACCACGCGAAAAGCTCGTTCCGCCGCAACGGCACGCAGCCGCCCCAAGCGATGAACGGCGTGCAGGGACGCGAGCCGCTCCCCCTGGAAAGCATGGCCAAGGAGGAGACCTTTGGCCAACTGCGCGCTGAAATGGAACAATTGGCCCAGGCCGACCGCGAAATCTTGACACTGCGGTACGGACTCGACTACAACGCCAGCGAAATCGCCGAGATATTGGAAATCAATCCGACCGCCGTGCATATGCGACTGAGCCGCGCCCGCCAGCGCCTAGCCGAGCGATTGCAAGCTCAGGGAGTGGATACGAATCATGACTGATATGAAGCCAATTCAATCGGACCACGACGTGGACCAGCTGTTGACCGAGTTCTTCCAGCACGAGATGCCCCGGTCGTTCCCGGCCCTGCGCCTGCCGCGCACCGCGCCGCTGCCTCGCGCGTCGATGTGGAAGCGGGCCTCGACCCGGTTCGCCGTCGCCGCCGGGTTGATGCTGTGTCTGGTCGGCTACCTCGCCCTCGCCGGCTCGTTCAAGCCGCGCGACGAAGCGGGCCTGAACGGTCGGGAGATCGGCCAAAAGCTGCCCGATGGGAAGATGATCCGTTCTCGATGAACAGTGGTTGTGCAATACACGAACGGCGCCCAGATCGGGCGCCGTTTTTTGTGCGCAGCGTGCATTCACTTCTTCTCGTCCGCAATCACTCGGATCTCGCGGCCCGCGCACCACGCCACGGCGCGACGAAGCATCTCACGCGCCTCGGCCGCCTCGTAGGTGCGCTCGCTATGGCCCAACACCGTCTGGAAGACGCGTGCTTTGCCATACTCGTAGGTCCACGCCAACGGCTCGTCGCGCTTCGTGTCCTTCGACTTCGCGGTCAGCAGCGGCTCGATCGGTTCGCTGCCGTCCTGGCGGTAGTAGAGTTCATCGACCACCGCGAATGGCTTCAAACCTGCCGTGATCGGGTGTTTCGCCGCCGCGATGTCGACCGTGAACGGCCCGAAGGCGTCGTGGCCGCTGGCCGGCTTGCTGCTGTGGTTCCACACCCGGCGCACGATCTTGCGGTACTCCGGCCAGTCCGACGCCGCTGCGCTGGGCAGCGAGAAGTGGAACGCCCCGTTCGCGAAGTGGATCAGCACCAGTCCGCCGCCGTTCTTCAGATGATCGACGAACGCGGCCTTCGACTTCTCGCTCAGCCCCTTGGGATCCTGCCAGTTGCAGTAGTTCTGCACGATCACGTCGTAGTCCTTCAGGTTCTTGCGGCCCAGGTCCTCAATGTCGAGCGACACCTCGACCTGGATGCGCGGATCCTTTTCCAGCAGCGACTTGATGGCTGGGGTGGTGCGCTGCCAGTTGTGCCATTGATGGGCGGCGTTGCCCGCGAACAGCAGCACGCGGATCGGCTTCTCCTTGGCCTTGGGATCGGGTTCGCCGAGCGCTTTGCGGATCTCGTCGTGCGTGTAGAAACGGGCCTCGACGCCTCTCTTCGGCACTTCGACTTTGGCGGTCCAGGCGAGGGCGTTGAGGATCGTCCGGCGGAACGGCTCGTGCTTCCAGTTGTCGTAGAAGTGCCCCGCCGTGGTGCCGAAGCCGCGTCCGCCGTTCTCGCGCTGCCGCGCCCAGGCGACGATGTTGCCATCCGGCTCGCGGCCTTTGAGAGCTGGGACGATCCAGAGCGGCTTGACGGCGTCGTCCTTCGCCTTGAAACGCAGGTTGAAGTAGAACTCCTCGCGCATCGTGAACGGCTTGACGCCGTTCAGCACCGGATGGCCTGCGTCGCCGAGCTTCACCTCGGCTTCGGTCGTCTGGATCGCGGAATGCCATTGGCGTTTGCCCATCTGCTCCCACTGGAAGTAGCCGCCGCTCCAGCGCATCGACTGTTCGGCGTGCTTCTCGGACGCGAACGTGGAGAAGTGGAAGGTGAGGAAGCCGCAGCCCCGCTTCATCTGCTGTTCCATGAAGCGGACGCGCTCCTCGGTGGCGAGATGGGGCGCCTCGGTGAACAGGTTGCCGTCGCGGCCGTCGGGGATGACGAGGATCGTGTCGGCGTCCATCAG
>JAYSSW010000441.1:0-18555 GCA_043720335.1 Planctomycetia bacterium | reverse complement strand
GCCGATGCCGCACAGGACCAGGCCCAGCCCGACGACGAGCTTCCAACGCTGCCACATGCTTCGCTCCCTTGCAACCGCGGATCGCTTTTCGTCGATTGTATCGCGGCACGCGATGGCGCCTTCGCTGCTTTCGCGGGAACGGCGAAAACTCATCGGAATTTCACGGCCGCTCGCGTTGAAGGAGCCGTCCGAGTCTGCGGCAGCTCGACCGCCAGGAACAGCGCAAACTCCAGCAGTATCAGGACCAAGCCGCCGCTTGATTCATCCTCCCCAGCGCTGCGCGGCAGGAGCGAAATACGCCAACTTCAAGGTGGGTGAAGTCTCCGAACGACGCCGCATTCTCGACCGCGAAGGGCATACAACATGCTTGCATCGAGCATCCCCATCTCCACGGAGCATTTCGATGGAAGCCACCACGCCGCGACAGGCCGTCACGCAGATGATCACCAGCTACTGGATCTCGCAGGCGATCCATGTGGCCGCCAAGCTGAAGCTCGCCGACCGCCTGCAGGCGGTGCCGCGCAGCAGCGAAGACTTGGCGCAGGAGACCGGCACCCAGCCCCATGCGCTCTACCGGCTGCTGCGGGCGCTGGCGAGTGTTGGAGTTTTCGCCGAGGACGAGCAGCGTCGCTTCGGCCTGACTCCGCTCGCCGAGCAGTTGATCGAGCAGCCCGGCTCGCTGCACGCCGTCGCCTTGATGATGGGCGACGAGCACTACACGTCGTGGGGCGAACTTCTCTACAGCGTGCAGACCGGCAAGACCGCGTTCGAGCATCTCTACGGCAAGCCCGTCTTCGAGCATCTCGCCGAGCATCCCGAACAAGCCAAGATCTTCGACGCCGCCATGACCGGCTTCCACGGCCCCGAAACGCAGGGGATGATCGACGCCTACGATTTCAGCGGCATCGGCACCCTCGTCGACGTGGGCGGGGGCAACGGCTCGCTCCTCAGCATGGTGCTGAAGAAATATCCCACGCTCAACGGCATCCTCTACGACCTGCCCAACGTCATCGACCGCGCCAAGGCCAACCTCGCCTCCAACGGTGTTGCTGACCGCTGCGTCGCGATCCCTGGCAGCTTCTTCGAGGCCGCCCCGCCCGGCGGCGACGCCTACCTGATGAGGCACATCATCCACGACTGGAACGACGAGCAGTGCGTGACGATCCTCCGCCACCTCCGCAAGGTGATCCCGCCCCAAGGCCGGCTGCTCGTCATCGAAATGGTGATCCAGCAGGGCAACGGCCAGCAGGTCGCCGCGAAGTTCCTCGACCTGAACATGCTGGTGCTCCCCGGCGGCATGGAACGCACCGAAGGAGAGTACCGCGCGCTGTTCGCGAAAGCGGGATTCGACCTGGTGCGGATCGTGCCGACTCCGACCGAGGTGAGCGTGGTGGAAGGCCGCCCGGCCTGAGCAACGTCGCCACCTTCCGCTCGTTGCCATTTTCTGCCCGCTACGGCACGCGACTTGCACTCAGCTTCTGCGTGGTCGCGCTGCGATTTGAGACTCAACATGATGAGAAATTCATGAAAAAGTCCCGCGTGCAAATGAATGCAACTTGCGTGCAGCAACGTCCACAGATGTGGAGGGACGCTGCGAAGCCAGAACGACCCAGTGTGGATTTGGCGGAAACGCTACCGCGTGCAGCGAGCTTCGCGAGACCCATTCTCAACAGGCCGCCCTTGCACGCCCGGATCGAGGCGCTAGAATATGAACAACCAACTCATCCTCCCGTCCGAAGAGGCAACCATGAACGCGGAAATGACGCTTCCAGGACACATCGAACGGACAAGGCTGTCGGACACGGTTTACGAAACACTGCTGGAGGCCATCATCTCAGGACGCCTGGCGTCGGGGACCATTGTCAGCGAAGTGTCGTTGGCCAAGCAGCTCGACGTGAGCCGCACCCCCGTCCACGATGCGCTGCGGCAATTGTCGAAGGACGGCCTCGTCGAGCAGCGGGCGGGCCGGCGCGCCGTGATCGCCACGTTCTCGAAGGAGGACGTGTTCGACATCTTCGAGATGCGCAAGGTGCTGGAGGCCGAGGCGTGCCGGCGCGCCGCGTCGCGCATCGACCGCTCGACGCTGGCGCAGCTCCGGGCGCAGGGCGAGGAGTTGCGGAAGGACCGCGACCAGCCCGACTGGGTGACGAAATGGGCCGACTTCGACGAAGCGTTCCACGACGCCATCGCCAAGGCGAGCGGCAGCTCGCGCATGTGGCAGGACATCGGCCGCTACCGCCTGCTGCACCGCGGCTTCAACGTGCTGGCGACCACGGCGGAAAGCCTGCAGCAAGCCCTTGACGAGCATTTCGTGATCCTCGAAGCCCTGGAGAAGCGCGACGCGGAAGGCGCCAGCCGTGCGATGACCGAGCACGTCGCCGAATGGCAGGCGTACTTCGTCAACCACTTCCCGCGCTGAACGTGAACCCGCGCGACGAAAGCGGAAGGCCAGCGGAAGTCGGCGTGAACCCTGGGTTCAACGCCCACATCCGCTGGTTTTGCGCTTTGAAAGGATGATTCGCCCCCAAAGGCCTGAGCACCAGACCGCTCGATTTTGCGCGGAGCATTGCATGCTTTCGCCGCGCCGGGCTACAATTCACCACGGTCTCACTTCTCATCTCCACTCTCCGGAGGCACAGTCATGGCTGAATCATCGCGCCGAAAATTCCTGCAGTCGTCCGCGTTGGCGGGGGCGGCCGCAGCCGTGGGAGACTTCGCGTTCCTGCAGCAGCTGCCGCCCTTGTCCGCGCAGGACGTGCAGGCGCCCCGGCAGGTCGTCGCGCTCGCCGCCGACATGGAACCGCTGGTCCGCTGGATCGAGGACACGCCGCAGAACCGCATCGTCGAAACCGCCGCCCAACGTGTCCGCGACGGGCTGACCTACCAGCAGCTGCTCGGCGCCCTGATGCTCGCCGGCGTGCGCGGCATCCGTCCCCGGCCGGTCGGTTTCAAGTTCCACGCGGTCCTCGCCGTCAACTCCGCCCATCTCGCCAGCCAGGCCGCCCACGACCGCGACCGCTGGCTGCCGTTGTTCTGGTCGCTTGACAACTTCAAGCGTTCGCAGGAGCTGAACCGCCGCGAAGGGGACTGGCGGATGGCGCCGCTCGCCGACGACCGCCTGCCGAGCGCCGAGCAGTCCGCGCGCCGCTTCCGCGAAGCGATGGACGGCTGGCGCGAGGAGGAGGCCGACCGCGCCATCGCCGGCTTGACGCGCGTCGCCGGCGCCAGCGAGATCTACGAGATGTTCTGGCGCTACGGCGCCCGCGACTTCCGCGACATCGGCCACAAGGCGATCTTCGTCGCCAACTCGTACCGGACCTTGCAAACGATCGGCTGGCGGCACGCGGAGCCGATCCTGCGCTCGCTCGCCTACGCTCTGTCCGAGCACGAGGGGACCAACCCCGCCGAGCGCGACGCCGACGCCGACCGCCCGTGGCGCGACAACCTCCGCCGTGCCGCCCGCATCCGCGCCGATTGGCAGCGCGGCCGCGTCGTGCGCGAGGCGTCGACGGAACTGTTGGCGACGCTGCGGACCGCCTCGGCGAGCGACGCCAGCGAAGCGGTCCTCACGAAGCTGAACGAACGCGTCGATCCGTCCTGCCTGTGGGACGGCCTGTTCCTCACCGCCGGCGAACTGCTGATGCGGCAGCCGGGCATCGTCGGGCTGCACACCGTCACCACGGTCAACGCGCTGCACTTCGCCTACCAGACGAGCGCGAGCGACGAGACGCGCCGCATGCTGCTGCTGCAGGCCGCCGCCTTCCTGCCGATGTTCCGCGAGGCGATGCGCCAGCGCGGGCAGGTCGGCGACACGCGCATCGACACGCTCGAACCGGGCCGGCTCGACCGCATGGGCCCGCAGGCGGTCGAGGAGATCTTCGCCGACCTGGGCCGCGACCGCCTGGTCGCTGCCCGCAAGACGCTCGCCTTCACCCAGGCGAGCAGTGACAACGCCTTGTCACTGATGGCCGCCGCCCGTCGGCTCGTCTTCGCGAAGGGGAACGACTCGCACGACTACAAGTTCAGCTCGGCCGCCCTGGAGGACTTCTTCCACGTCACCCCGGCGTGGCGCGACCGCTTCCTCGCCGGCAGCGTCTTCTGGCTGAAGGCGTCGAACGCCCAGGACACGCCGCTCTACCAGCGCATGCGCGCCGCGCTGGCGACAAGCTGACGACGCGTTGACCAGACGACGCGATCCCCGTAACCAGGCCCCTCACGGGGCACGGCTCGCCTCTTTCCCTGCTCCTACACCCGCCCGAACTGCCGGTCCAAATCGTGCCGCGTGAACAGCAGCGCCGTCGGCCGGCCGTGCGGGCAGTGGTGCACGTCGCTGGCGAGGTGACGCATCGCCAGCAGCGCCTCGATCTCCTCCGGCGACAACGCGTCGCCGGCCCGCACCGCCGAGTGGCACGCCATCAGGCTCATCAAATCGTTCAGCAGAATCTCGCGCGTCGGCAGCCGATCCTTCAGCGACAGATGATCGACGACCCGCTTCAGGATCGCAGTGGGCGAACGCTTGCCCATGATGGCCGGGTAGCGCGTGACCAGCACGGTGTTGCCTCCGAAATCCTCGATCCCCAGGCCGAGTTCGGACAGTTCCTTCTGCCGCTCCAGCAGCAGCGCCGCTTGTTCCGCGGTCAGTTCGACCGGCTCCGGGATCAGCAGTTGTTGCACCTCCAGGTTGCCGCCGCGCACACGCACCTTGATCTGCTCGAACAGGATGCGCTCGTGCAGCGCATGCTGGTCGATCACCAGCATCCCTTCCGGCGTCTCGACCACGAGATACGCGTTGTGCAGCTGGATCGCGTTCACTGGCTCCGCTTGCAACGCCTGCTCGATGGGTGCGGGCGACGGCGCTGGGTTCGGCTCCGGTGCGACCGTTTCGTGCGTCGTCGTCTCCATCGTCGGAAGTGGCGGCGACGCTTCATCGTGCATCGACGGCGCTTCGTCGATGGTCGGCGGCGCGAAGCGCATCGTCGGCGCGAGCGGCGTGGCCGGGTTGCGCGAGAACGTCGGGAAGCCCGCTTGGCCGAACAGCGACGGCGACGCTTCCAGCGGGCGCGGCTGCAGCGTGAACGGGGCGGCGCTGCCGGTTGCGTTGTTGCTCGGCGGCTGCAGGCGGGCGATCAGCTTCTCCTCGCTGAGCCGGTTGCGCACACTGCCGAGGAAGAAGCTGTACAGGGCGCTGGCGTCGCGGAAGCGCACCTCCGACTTCGTCGGGTGCACGTTGACATCGACATGGTCCGGCGGCAGGTCGAGGTACAGGAACGTCACCGGGTAGCGCCCCGTCATCAGCAGGCCGCGATAGCCTTCAGAAATCGCGTGGCCGAGCGCACGGTCGCGGATCCAACGGCTGTTGAGAAACAGGTACTGCAGCTTGGCGTTGCCCCGGTCGCAGGCGGGATCGCCGAGGAAGCCGAACAGATGGGCCGGGCCTTGGCGGGCATCGACGCTGAAGAGGGCGTCGCGCACGTCCTGGCCGAAGAACAGGCCGATGCGCTCGAGCAGCGACGAGCTGCCGGCCACCTCGTAGACGTTCTTGCCGTTGTGCTTGAGGGTGAGGTGCAGGCCGGGCCGCGACAGGGCGATGCGCGTGAAGATCTCGCAAAGATGGCCGACCTCCGTGCCGACCGAACGCAAAAACTTGCGCCGGACGGGCGTGTTGAAGAACAGGTGCCGCACCTCGATGCGCGTGCCGGGCGAGCCGTTCCACGCACGGATCGGCGACATCTCGCCGCCGTGGTTGCTGATCTCGGCGCCCGATTCCGCCCCGGCGGGGCGCGACTGCAGCGTCACCTGCGCGACACCGCCGATGGAAGCGAGCGCTTCGCCGCGAAAGCCCATCGTCCGCACGGCGAACAGGTCGTCGGCCGTCGCGAGCTTGCTGGTCGCGTGGTTGGAGAACGCCAGCTCGAGGTCGTCGGAGTGGATGCCGCGCCCATTGTCGACGACGCGGATCAGCTCGGTGCCGCCTTGTTCGATGTCGATGTCGATGCGCGTCGCCCCGGCGTCGAGGCTGTTCTCCAGCAGTTCCTTGACGACGCTGGCGGGCCGTTCGATGACTTCGCCGGCCGCGATCTTCGTGACGACGTTGTTCGGCAGTTGCTGGATGCGGGATGCAATCACGTTCAGCCCAGGTAGACATGGTTTGTGCGTGGAGAGACGACACCTCCACCATACGGACCCTGGACCGCCTTCCGCAAGGTCAGTGGGCAGGGGTCAGAAGACAGACAGGGAGACAAGGAGACAAGGAGAGGGGGAGATAGAGAGAGTGCCCCAAGCCCCACCATGAGCGAAGCGATTGGTGGGGGTGATTGCAGCGCAACAGCACCTGCGTCACAGCCATTTCTCCATGTACACGCCGAGGGGGTCTTCGGCGTAGTCGCCGTAGATGCCGCGCCGCATGTAGCCGGCCCGTTCGTAAAGCGCGATGGCGATGGGCTGGTGCACGCCGGTTTCGAGGCGAAGCGAAAGCACGCCCGCCGCCCGCGCGTGCGTTTCGAGCGCTTCCAGGATCCGCCGGCCGACACCGTGCCCGCGTGCTTCGGCGCGGACGTACATCCGTTTCAGCTCGCCCCAGCCGTCGGCGTGGCGGACGTAGCAGCCGCAGCCGACAAGCCGGCCGCCCATCGTCGCGCCGAGCATGAACGCTCCGCGCTGCCGCAAGATTTCGGCTGGCGTCAGATTCAGGCTGCCAGGCGGGTACAGCGCCAGCTGGTACTCGTCGAGTTCCGCGAGCAGATCGACGATGGCAGGCAACGTCGGATCGACCGGTTCGATGCGGATTTCGTTCATGGTCCACGCGGGAAGCGTCACGCACTCGGGAACTTTCAATCCCGCAATTCTATGTCGCGATCCGGGCAATGCGTCGGCTCCGTTTCACGTGGCAAGCACCACTGGCACGCGGTAGCGAGCAGCATCAGCAGATGGCTACCTACCCAGAGCGCGTAGCCGAGACGCAGTTCAAGGCTGCCATCCTTCGATACCAGTGCGAGTGGAGACTGCCAGCGCAACGTCGATTCGATGTCCAGCATCGCAAGCGGCAAAAGGCTGCACGCCGTCGCGAAAACACTGGCGACGAGCGAGGCCCGGTTGCGACCCTTGAGTAGCCAATAAATCGACATGAAAAAAAGAGGATTCGCAAGCCAAGCGCAGAACGCCAGCGGATAGTAAATCAGAAGCGGCCCCAAGAGTACGAGCCCCCAGCCAGCGAACTCCAGGTTCTCTTCCATGAAGCCGCCAGGGCCAAAGAACCACGCCGCGTCCTGCGTGCATGCGAACACATACATCGCGAACGGTACGACCAGTGCCGTCCAGCGAAGATTCTTCATCCTGTCCTCCGTGAGCGTCGCTCGAATGTTCACTCGACATGCAGGAACTCGTTCGCGTTGAACAGCGCCCGGCAGAACATCGGCAGGCCGTGGTCGCGGATCAGGCGCGCGGCTGCCTGTGTTTCTTCGGCGCTGGCGTCGCGGCCCAGGGCCAGCGCGATGCCTCGCTTCGCCTGCGTTGCCGGGTCGGCGCCGGCTTCCTTCTCCAGCCGCTCGGCGAAGAATTTCGCCTGCTGCATCAGGAACGGGCTGTTGAGCAGGCTGAGCGCTTGCAGCGGCGTTGTCGACACGTTCCGCTTCGGGGCGATCTGGCCGGCGTCGGGGCAGTCGAAGGCGCCGAACACGTCGTCGAGCTGCATGCGCGGCTTGCTCTGGTAGACCAGCCGGCGCCATTCCGCCGGGCCGAACTCCTTGCGCGGCGTGTAGACCTTGACGTAGTTGCCGTTCGGCTCGAACAGATCGAAGCCAGGCCCGCCCCTGCGCAGGTCGAGCTTGCCGCTCACCGCCAGGATCGCGTCGCGCAGCGGCTCGGCTTCCAGGCGGCGCGGCGGGGCGCGCCACAGCAGCCGCGTGCCGGCGTCGACCGCCATGCCTCGCTCGCTGGCGGTGCTGGCCTGGCGGTAGGTGTTGGACGTGACGATCAGCCGATGGAGATGCTTCAGGCTCCAGCCCTTGGTGACAAGTTCCGACGCCAGCCAGTCGAGCAGTTCGGGATGGCTCGGCGGCGCCCCGTTCAGGCCGAAGTCGCTCGGCGTGGCGACGATGCCCGTGCCGAAATGGTAGTGCCACAGCCGATTCGCCATCACGCGCGGCGTGAGCGGCTGCTCGGCGATCCACTTCGCCAGCGCCACGCGGCGCTGCGCCTCCGGCGTGTCTTTTGGAAGCTGCAGCCGCGTGCCGATGTCGGTGAGCGTCGCCGGCGCGATCGGCTCGCGCTTCTGCTGCGGGTCGCCGCGATGCAGCCGATGCGTCGGCTCCGGCGCGGTGAAGCGCCCCGCGTAGACCATCGGCGACGTGGTGAGCGCGGCCAACTGTTCGCTGAGCCGTTGCTTCGCCTGCGACAGCTTCTTGAACTTCTCGCGTTCTTCAATGTTGTTCGTCACCAGCGGCAGCACACCGACTTTTGTCCCCAGCGGCAGCCGATCCTCGGAGCTGGCGACGAGCTGCCATTCGCCCGTTTTCGTCGCGACTTCGACGCGGTACTTCGTCGCCAGTCGGTCGCTGTACATGCCGTCGGCCGCGCGGTCGCGGCTCCAGACGACGCGGTCGATGCGCAGGGCGCTCGGCAGCTCCACCACGACCCAGCCACGGCCCGGCGTGTTGGAAATCCAGCTCCACGAGTTGCCGTAGCGGCCATCGTTGAGGTGCGCGAGCTGGTGAATCGGGCTGCCTGGATAGTCGCCCGACGACGACAGCTTGGCGCCGAGCTTCGCGAGGGCGACGTTCTGCGGATTCGAGCCGGCGGTGAAAATCTCCAACTCGTCGATGCAAGGCTCGGCGCCGTTCGTCGCCTGGATCGACAGGCGGACGAACTTCGCATCGACCGGCGCGAACCGCTCAACGTTGGCGAAGCGATGCACTGGCAGGCGCAGGCCCGGCTGCGGCGTCGCGCTCTTCGCCGGCTCGTCGGGGCCGACTTCCTGTAGCAGCAGCAGGTCGGCGGCAACATAGGCGCCGGTCGCGCCGCCGCGCAGCACGACGCGGCTCGTCGGTTTCAGCGTGTGGACACCCGCGTCGTGGAAGCCGCTCCACAGCGGCATGCCTGGCACTTCGTCGGAGCCGTCGGCGAACTTGCGCTGGTCGACGCGGGCGATCTCGACCTGGTCGTCCTTGGTCGCCAGGTCGCCATCGAGGTCGAGAACGTAGCGCGCGTCGGACGCGTGGGTATTCCAACCGCAGCCCCACGACAGCCAAACGCGGAAGCGGCCCGCCGTCCGCGGGTTCCACGCGAACACGTCCTTGTTGGCGACTTCCTTCCAGTACGAGTAGTTACGTCCCAGGTTCGGCAGGCGGTCGAAGTCGCCCGCGTCGTTGAGCTGCCCCTTCATCACACCCGCGCGATGCGGCTCCAGGCCGATGCACGGCACAAGCTGCGTTACTTTGCCCGCTTCGGAATCGTCGACCATCACCACGCGGCGTGGCGACGCCAGCGGCTCTTGCGACGCCAACTGCGCGTCGATCTCCGCAAGCTGGCGCCGGATCGACTCGGCCTGCTTCGCGCGCTGCTCGTTGCTGGCGACGCGGAGAGGCCGTTCGCCGTGTTGCACGCCGGCGAACATCGCGTGCATGCCGAAGTAGTCGACCTGAGGGATCGGGTCGAACTTGTGGTTGTGGCAGCGGGCGCAACCCACCGTGAGGCCGAGGAAGGCGGTGCTGGTGGTGCCGATCATGTCGTGCAGTTCGTCGGCGCGTTGTTGCAAGGTGAGGGCTACATCGGGGCTTTTCACACGGTCCCACGGCCCGCCGACCAGGAAGCCGGTCGCCGCGTCGGCGCCGAGCGTGTCGCCGGCGAGTTGTTCGGCGATGAAGCGGTCGTAGGGGAGATCGTCGTTGAAGGCGCGGATGACGTAGTCGCGGTAGGGCCAGGCGCTGGGGCGGTGCAGGTTCGTCTCGAAGCCGTCGCTCTCGGCGAAGCGGACCACGTCAAGCCAATGCCGCGCCCAGCGTTCGCCGAAGTGCGGCGACGCGAGGTAGCGGTCGACCAGTTTCTCGTAGGCGTCCGGGCTGCGGTCGGCGACGAACGCGGCGACCTCCTCCGGCGTCGGTGGCAGGCCGAGCAGGTCGAACTTCAGCCGCCGCAACAGCACGCCACGTTCCGCTTCGCGCGAAGGCGCCAGCTTCGCCTGGTCGAGCTTCGCGAGGATGAACGCGTCGACCGCGTTGCGGCCCCACTTCGCGTCACCGACCTTCGGCAAGGCAGGTCGCTGGAGCGGTTGGAACGCCCAGTGCTTCTTCTTGGCGTCGTCGGCGACGTTGACGAGCGGCATGCCTTTCGCGCCGTCGTCGATCCAGCGCTGGACCATCGCCAGTTGCACGGCAGACAACGGCTCGCCCGACGGCGGCATGCGCTGTTCTTTCAGCGTGGATGACACGCGCTGCCACAGCAGGCTCTTGACGCTCGCGCCAGGCACCACGACCTTGCCCGATTCGCCGCCGCTGCCGACATGCTCGCCGCGATCGAGCCGCAGGCCGCCGCGCTGTTTGGCTTCACCGTGGCAGCTCGCGCAGCGAGCCTGAAAGATCGGCAGCACGTCCTTCACGAAGTCGACGGCTTTGTCCTGTCCCTGCACGTCCGAAGCGAGCGAGAGCGGAAGCATGAAAACGAGCAAGATTCGCGAACGCATGGAGGGAACCTCACGACGACGGCAAGCGGAAAACCAACGTCGCCAGTTTGACAGGGCCGACACGCGGAAGCAAGCGGAATGGCAAGGCATGGTTCGTCCGAAGCCACCTCTTTCATGAGGTCGCGCCTGCGGCTATGATGGAGCATGAAGCGTTGAACCTTTTGCCTGGCCGGGCGTCACACCACCTGAAGAGGGTTGGCATCGTGCAGACCATGCGAGTCGAAGAAGCTCAGAGCCATCTTGCCGAGATCATCGAGCAGATGGCGCAGGGCGATGAAGTCGTCCTCACCCGCGATGGCGAACCCGTAGCGACTCTGCGAGCGACACAGTCGACGCAGCCGCGCAAACCGCGACAGCTTGGCACGCTCAAGGGGACCGTCCTCCACGTTGCTCCCGATTTCGACGACATCCCTGAAGGCTTCGAGGAGTATGTCAGATGAGAATTCTGATCGACACCCACATCTTGATCTGGGCAGTCGATGACTCGGCAAAGTTGTCGGCGTCCGCCGTCTCGGCGCTGCAGGATCCCTGGAACGACTTGCTGATCAGCGCGGCGACGGCGTGGGAAATCGCGATCAAGTCAGGCTTGAAGAAATTGTCCCTGTCGCTGCCATTCCGCGACTGGATGAATCAAGCAATGGCAGACCTCGACCTTGCGCTGCTGCCAATCACCGTCGAATACGCGGATCGTCAGGCGGGCTTGGCGCACCATCACCATGATCCCTTTGATCGCCTCATCATTGCTCAGGCTTTGACCGACGGAATTTCCGTCGTCACTGCGGACGCGATTTTTGATCGGTACGGAGTCGTTCGACTTTGGTGAGTCGCCGTGGATCAACAGGAACGCAAGAATGAAATCGCACACGCTGCATCTGACGCTGAACGTGCCCGGCAAGATGACCTTCGTCAACATCACCCCGGAGGTCGCGCAGGCGGTGCGCGACAGCGGCGTGCAGGAGGGGCTGGTCCTCGTCAACAGCATGCACATCACCTCGTCGGTCTTCATCAACGACGACGAGCGTGGCCTGCACCGCGACTTCGGCAAGTGGCTGGAGGAGCTGGCGCCGTTCAACCCCGACCCGAACCACTACCACCACAACCGCACCGGCGAGGACAACGCCGACGCGCATCTGAAACGGCAGATCATGGGACGCGAGGTCGTCGTCGCCATCACCAGGGGCAAGCTCGACTTCGGCCCCTGGGAGCAGATCTTCTACGGCGAGTTCGACGGCGACCGGCCGAAACGCGTGCTGGTCAAGATCATCGGGGAATGACTGGTGGAGGCTTTCGTGTTCCATTGGACTGCTGCGGCGGACAAGTTGTGTCGCATTTCCACCTTCCAGATCCACAAGTTTCTCAAAGGCCCAGACGTACACGATTTGTACGGCATCGGGTACTTCTGCAATGCCTGCGACGGCAGCGTACACCTCGTGGCGAACACGGAGATCTACCACCAGAACAGCCTGCGTGATTTCCAGACACGCTTCGGCCCGACTGATTCTGAAGTATTCCGGTGGGACATCGGAAACTGGAAATACCCCGGTGGATTATTTCCATCGTCGTCTCCCGAACAGGTCGAGTTCGATTCTGGCTGGGAGGCAGTCCGAGAATCACTGACCCAGATGAAAGACGACAAGAAACAGGACAAGCTGGAAGACTTTTGCGAGAGCGTGCTGTCGATCATCTTCAAAGAAAGGGCAGTCTCGACGATACCGACGCTGAAAGGGTTCATCGTTCTCGGCCCTGACGATCGCCAACAAGACGTGGTGGACAAGGTGCGACTTCTCGACCGCCACATGCTTGAGGGCGAGGAACGGCGAACGGAGCAGGTGAAATGAAATGAAGCTTCGGGGACAAGTCGCGGTACGCCGCCGCCGCTGGCCCGTTCCCCTTTGCCTTCGGAGGCGATTTTCCTCGCCGATTGCTTCCGACGCTGCTTTCTCTCTGTATCCGTGCCGCCCGTGTGGTTAGAATGACGGGGCACCAACCCCCCTTGCAGGAGTTCGCATGATGATGACCGACGCGAAAAGTCCGCTGTCCCGGCGCGGGTTCCTGCGTGGTGTCGGCGTCACCATGGCGCTGCCGTGGCTGGAGTCGCTGGCGCTGGGGCAAGGCGCCGCAACGCCCGCCGCGCAGCCGCCGGTGCGGTTCGCGTGCCTGTTCTCCGGCAACGGGTTCCACAGCCGCGAATGGTCCGCGCGCGGCGAGGGCGCCCAGATGCAGCTGGGACGCGTCCTCGAATCGCTCAACCCGCACCGCGAGAAGATGCTCTTCCTGCGCGGCCTCTACAACCGAGAGGCCCTGATCGGCGGCATCCACAGCTGCCAGACCGGCAACCTCCTCACCGGCGCGCGGCTGGCCCCCGGCGGCGAGATCCGCTCCGGCGTCAGCTGCGACCAGGTCCTTGCCCAGCGCTTCCGCGACCAGGTCCGCGTCCCCAGCCTCGTGCTCGGCTGCGAGCCGTCCATCGCCGCCATCCACAAGAACTACTCGATGATCTACAGCTCCCACATCTCGTGGAGCTCCGCCACCACGCCCACCCCGCTCGAGGTCTTCCCCGCCCTGGCGTTCGACCGGCTGTTCCGCGACGATGTCCGCCGCGCCGACCGCAGCGTCCTCGACGCCGTCATCGAGGACACGCGCGGGCTGCGCTTGCACGTCAGCCGCTCCGACCAGCGCCGCCTTGACGAGTACCTGTCGTCGGTCCGCGAGGTCGAGCAGCAGATCGAGCGCGCCGGCCAGGCGGGCCGCCTCCAGGGCTGGCGCCCGACGCTCGACCGCCCCAACATGCAGCGCCCCGCCGACGGCGTCCCGCAGGACATCGACCAGCACATGCGGCTGATGTGCGACCTGCTGGTTCTCGCCTTCCAGACCGACACCACGCGCGTCTGCACGCTCAAGCTGAACAACGACCACTCGTCGCTGCGCTTCCCCAACCTGCGCTCGGAGAGGCCGAACCAGAACATCGACTACATGATCCACCACCTGCTGTCGCACACCAACGGCGCCGACTGGCTGAAGGTGAACCAGTTCTTCATCGAGCAGCTCGCCTACATCGCGACGCGCATGGACCGCATCCAGGAGGGCGAACGGACGCTGCTCGACAACTCGATGATCCTGTACTGCTCCAGCATGATGACCGGCAACCACGAGAACGACCAGCTCCCCGTCCTGATGCTCGGCCGAGGCGGCGGGCAGATCCGCACCGGCCGCGTCCTCGACTTCACCGGCCGGCCCAACCGCAAGATGTGCAGCCTGTACTTGTCGCTGATGGACAAGGCCGGCGTCCGCCTCGACCGCTTCGGCGACTCCAATGAACGCCTCGCGGAGATCTGATTCCGCCGGGGAAGCACAAGCCCAGGGATCGTCCCTGGGCTTTTCCGTTCCTGCGAACCCTTCGTGGAACGGCCTTCTGCATACGCCGCGTTTGAAAGCGTGCAGGTGCAGCCATGTTGCGCCATCCGCGAAGAACGTCGAGCGTTCCGGAAACAATGGACCGGATTGACCAAGCCGGACGATACAGGTAAAATAACAACGAGGTTCCTTGTCTCGCAATCGAGGGTTTGCTTCCCGTGTCCCGCTCGTGCCTACGTCTGATTTCATTGGGGTGCCTCACGGCGTATTTGTTTGCAAATACGCATGCGAGCGTCGCAATGGAGTCTTGGCTGAGGTGCCGACCCGCAGCGCAGGCCGTCGCGTCGACGATGGAAGAGAAAGCTCCGTCGTCCAGGAAGTGCAAGCACTGCTCGCAGAAGCCCCATCAAGAAGTGGACGAAGTTCCGCAAGACAAGTCAAACAGCCAAGAATGCCCGAATGGGCCATGCAATGAGTCGGATTGTCCTTGCTGTCCAAAAGATTCGCACCAGAAAGGCTGCCCCTGCCACGGCGGCTGCGCTCTGTGCAGCGTGCTGAAATCGCCGTGTCTGACGCCAAGCCATCTCGACCTTCGCCCGCTAACCTGCGAGGGCGAATGCGTCCTTGCTGAGTCCGTCCATTTCCCGTCCCCCTTCCGTGGCAGCCTCGAACGGCCGCCGCGCGTCTAGTCTCCCTGCCTTCCGTTTCTCTAGCCGAAGGCCCCTTTCCATTGATCGGTCGCCCGGACTTCGACGACTTCGCACGCCTGACGCTGCGCGGTTTCGTTGACGCATGATGCCCAAACCTGGCCGCGACCCAAAGACCCAAACCAATCGCTGGCCCACGCAATCCTGCGCATCTCAAGTACGGTTCTGAATTTCTCCGTGCATCACGGATCTTGACGACTTCACGCGCATCGCAGGTCGGTGGATGTGCGATCAGGAGAGAACCCCATGAACGATCAAAACAACATCAGCGTCCTGGAACCGCAGGCGAAGGCGGCTCGACTTGCGTCGCCGGCTCCCGCTCCGACGCATGAGCCGCTGCGCCGCGAGTCGCTTGTCGCATGGGCAGTCCGGACGGCACCCACCCTGTTCGTGATCTGCCTGCTGGCGGGCCTTGCCTACTGGGGCCATCACACCGGCTGGACGATCCCCAAGTTCAACGAGCTGTTCGGGGCCAAGGAAACGCCGAAGGACGACTGGTGCCAGGAGCACAGCGTTCCCGAGTCGATCTGCGTCGAATGCAACGAATCGTTGATGCCGAGGATCAAGTCGACCTGGTGCCGCGTGCACGGGGTCCACAACTGCCCATTCGAGCGGCCCGACGTGGTGGAGTCGAAGTCTCCCGCCGCGATCAGCCAGGAAGACCTGGACCGCGCCCAGCGTACGCTCGATTTGAAGGAACGCAAGGAGAACAGCTCGAAGTGCAAGCAGCACCAACGGCGGATCCAGTTCGCGTCCGAAGACATGGTCGACAAGATGGGGATCGACGTCGCGCCGGTCTGGCGCGGGCCGATCGTGGAAACGGTCGCGGCCAGCGGGGAGATCGCCTTCGACCAGCCGCGCGTCGCGCCGGTCTCCGTCCCGGTGGCGGGGCGGGTCTGGTTCCTCACGGAGAAGGGAGTCGTTGGAGCGCACGTCAAGCGCGGCGAGGTTCTCGCCCTGGTGGACGCCACGGAGGTGGGCAAGGCCAAAACGGAGCTGCTCCAGGCCCACGCCCAGACCGAGCTGAGGCAAAGGAGCGTGGAGATGCTGAAGCCGCTGGTTCCGCTGGGGGTGCTGACCGAATCCAAGCTGATGGAGGCGGATCTGGCGTTGCGGGAAGCGCGCATCCGGCTGATGGGCGCCCAGCACGCGCTCATCAACATGGGGCTTCCGGTCCAGCTCGACGAGGGCAAGCCTGTGTCCACCGAAGACCTCGGCAAGCAGATCCACTTCGTTGGCATCCCTGCGGAGATCGTCGCCCGGCTGGACCCGAAATCGACCACGGCCAATCTGATGCCGGTGCTGGCGTCCCGCGACGGGATCGTCACCGCAGCCAAGGTCTCGGTCGGTGAAATGGTCGAGCCGGGCAAGCCGCTGTTCGTCGTCTCCGACACCAGCCGGATGTGGCTCATTCTCAATGTGAGGATGGAAGACTCCGACTATCTTCGCGTCCGCGATCCGAAGACGAACACGCCAGGCCAGACCGTGAAGTTCCGGGCCGACGGCAAGAAGCAGGAAGTGGCTGGCGAGCTGGTTTGGAAAAGCACGGAAGTCGACGAGAAAACCCGCACGGTGCGCTACCGGGCGGAGCTGCCGAACGCCGACGGCTCGCTGCTCGCGAACACCTTCGGTACGGGGCAGATCGTCCTGCGCGCGGAGAAAAACGCCATCGTCGTCCCCAACGAAGCGGTGCATTGGGAAGGCGACTGCCACATCGTCTTCGTCCGCGACCGGAACTTCCTGGACCCGGACGGCAAGAAGGTTTTCCATGTCCGGACCGTCAGGCCGGGCGTGATGAACGGCCCCAGCACGGAGATCATCGCCGGCGTCCTGCCAGGCGAGGTGGTCGCGACGCGGAACAGCGCAAGCCTGAGATCGGAGCTGCTCAAGAACAACCTTGGGGCCGGCTGAGGATGCGGCCATTGACAGCCCGGTCGGGCTGCAGGGTGTTCTTTCGCGTCATTCGCTGTCAACGAGGGCATCTCCGTGCTGAACTGGATCATCGACTACTCGCTCAAGCACCGCTTCCTGGTGATCGTCGTGGTGCTGGGCTTCGCGGTGTGGGGCGTCGTCTCCATGAAGCAGCTGAACGTCGACGCCTTCCCGGACACGACGCCGGTGCAGGTGCAGATCAACACCGTGGCGCCCGCCCTTGGCCCGGAGGAGATCGAGCAGCAGATCACGTTCCCCATCGAGCAGGTCATCAGCGGCCTGCCCAAGCTGGAGATGGTCCGTTCCGTGTCGAAGTTCGGGCTTTCCCAGGTCGTGGTCACCTTCGAGGACGGAACCGACATCTACTTCGCGCGCCAGCTCATCAACGAGCGTCTTTCGACCGTTGAGCTGCCGGCCGGCATCGAACGCTCCAAGATGGGGCCGGTAGCGACCGGACTGGGCGAAGTCTTCCACTATGTCGTGACCGGCCAGGGCACGGACCTCACCGACATGAGGACCATCCATGACTGGGTCATCAAGCCGAAGCTCCGGACCGTGAAAGGAACCGCGGAGGTCAACAGTTGGGGCGGCTACGAGAAGCAGTATCAGATCCGCATCGACCCGGAACGGCTGGATCGCCACAAGTTGACTTTCGACGAGGTGGTCGAAGCGGTGCAGAAGAACAACCGCAATGTCGGGGGCGGCAACATCCGCAGGAAAAGCCAGATGCTGCTGGTCCACGGGATCGGGCGAACCGTGACCCTCGAAGAGATCCAGGGAGTCGTCGTCGCCGCCAAGGACGGCGTGCCGATCAGGATCAGCGACGTGGCGGAAGTCCAGGTCGGCCACGAGATCCGCCGGGGCGCGGTGACGGCGAACGGCAAAGGCGAGGTGGTCCTGGGCCTGGGCTTCATGCTCATGGGGGAGAACAGCCACCAGGTCACCTGGTCCATGAAGAAGAAACTGGAGGAGATCAAGTCTTCGCTCCCCGCCAACGTGAAGGTGGAAGCCGTCTACGACCGGACGGAACTGGTCGACTACGTCATCAGCACCGTCAAGAAGAATCTCTTCGAAGCTGGCATCCTGGTGGTCGCGGTGCTGTTCCTGTTCCTGGGCAACTTCCGGGCGGCGTTCATCGTGACCTTGGTGATCCCGCTCTCCATGCTGTTCGCGTTCAGCGGCATGCTTCGCTTCGGCGTCGCGGCCAGCCTCCTCAGCCTCGGAGCGCTCGACTTCGGCATGATCGTCGACAGCTCCGTCGTGATGATCGAGAACTGCGTCCGCCACATCGCCCACGGCGACTTGACGAAGAAAACCAAGCTCGAAATGATCCGCGACGCGGCGGTCGAGGTTCGCCAGCCGACGCTCTTCGGCGAACTGATCATCATGATCGTCTACCTTCCGATCCTGACCCTGGAAGGGATCGAGGGCAAGATGTTCCGACCGATGGCGCTGACGGTGATCTGTGCGTTGGCCGGCTCGATGATCATGTCCATGACGCTCATGCCGGTCCTGGCGAGCTTGTTCCTCCCGTCGAAGATCGAGGAGCGCGAGCCGCTCTTCATGCGAATCGCACACGCCATCCACTTCCCCATCCTCAAGTTCTCCATGGAGCACAAGGCCGCCGTCATCGCGGTGGCTGTCGTCCTGCTCGTGGTCGCGTTCGGCTTCATCGCGCCGAACCTGGGGTCCGAGTTCATCCCGACGCTCTCCGAAGGCGCCGCGACGATTAACATTGTTCGTTTGGCGGACACGCCCATTGAGCGGTCAATCGAGGAGAACACGCATCTGGAACGCATCATCCTGAAGGCGTTTCCCGACGAGGTCAACCACGTCTGGAGTCGCATCGGGACCGCCGAGATCGCCACCGACCCGATGGGGGTCGAA
>JAYSSW010000440.1:0-4077 GCA_043720335.1 Planctomycetia bacterium | reverse complement strand
TTCGGAGCCGCCCCCAGTTTCACGGCGTGGTTGCCCAGCGCCGACGGGCTGACCACGGCGGCGATGCGCCAGAATTCCTCCGGCACGAAGGCGTCGATCTCGCGCTCGCGGTCGACGATGAGGCGCACCGCGACCGACTGCACGCGGCCGGCGCTCAGTTCCTCCGCCCAGCGGCGGCTGAGGAGCGGGCTGAGCTTGTAGCCCACGACCCGGTCGAGGAAACGCCGCGCCTCTTGGGCGGCGACGCGGTCCATGTCGATGACGCCGGCGCTCTGGAACGCCTTGTGGACGGCCGTCTTGGTGATCTCGTTGAAGGTGACGCGGCGGACCTGCTCGTCCTTGAGGCCGAGCGCCTCCTTCAGATGCCAGGCGATCGCCTCGCCTTCGCGGTCGGGGTCGGGGGCGAGGTAGACGATGTCGGCCTTGGCAGCGACCTTCTTCAGCTCGGCGATCACGTCCTTGCGGTCCTTGAGGGGACGGTAGAGCGGGATCCAGCCCCCCTCGATGTCGATGCCGAACCGGCTCTTGGGCAGGTCGCGGACGTGCCCCTTGCTGGCGAGGACGTCGAAGTCGGCGCCGAGGTACTTGTTGATCGTCTTGGCCTTGGCGGGGGACTCGACGATCACCAGGTGCTTCTTCTTCGCCTTCGCAGGTGATTTCGCGGGGGCTTTCGCCGTCGCTTTGGCGACTGCTTTGTCGGGCGCTTTTTCGCTTGCATTCACGACCGCTTTCGCGGTGTCGCTCGCTTTGGCTTTGGCCACGGCCGAATCCTTGTGTCAAATTTTAGCCCCCCGCGTCGTTGCGGGGAGTGGTGCGGATCGAAGGTTGAGATTGAAGTTCGACGGGCGGCCGTCGTCGGGTTGGCGGCGGAACCGCAAGCCCCTACCTTATAGATGGGACAGGTTTACAGCCTCGCGGCGGAAGTGTCCACCAGCAAGGCGGTGCTGAAGCGGCGCCAACGCGGCGATATTCCGCCTCCAGCCCGTCCAATTCCCGTTGTGCGGGGCGGAAGAATTCCTACAATCATAATTTGGGAACGTCCCGGCAATCCCCCAACCGTATGATTACACGGGGAGTCAAGTCCCCAGCCAAGGGCGGCGCGGCGGACACGACGTCCCAACTCGAGGATGGGTCATGGCTTTCAATCCTTTTTCCAGCTTCCAAAAGAACCAGAAATTCTGGATGGCCACCATCCTGTTCCTGTGCATGACCACCTTCGTGTTCTGCAGCGGCACCGGCGGGGACTTCGGCGACCGCATCATGAAATGGCTGCGACCCCGAGGCAGCGCCGTCGCCTACCTCGACGGCAAACTCTACCGTAACGACCTCTACGAGCTGCGCACCGACCGCAACCTCGCCAACGAACTCATGCGCAAGTGCGCCGACCTCGCCCTCAAGAACGTCAGCAAGAAGCTCGCCGACGAGTCGGCCAAGCCGCTCGGCAACGACAAGCGCGAGATGGAAGCCCGCCGCGCCAGCCTCGTCCGCTGGCAGGGCATCCAGGAAACCCTCCTCGACCGCGTCCGCAGCCCGCGCTACTTCGACATCGGCGTCAAGTACGACGACCTCATCGAGTTCAAGCTTTGGCAGATCCAGGCCAACCGCCTCGGCGTCAACCTCTCCGAGCAGAACGTCAAGGATCTGTTCTTCATGGAGTTCATGGGCGAGATCACCCTCGAGGACATCGATCGCTCCGAGATGGAGGTCAGTCGGGGCGGCAGCGGCCAGATCAACTCCGCCCGCCTGCGCCGCGTCGTCGGCGAGGAGTTCCGCGTCCGCCTCGCCGAACTGGTCTGCCTGAAAGCCCAGCCGCTCGCCTTCTTCACCCGCAAGGGGGATTTCAACGAGCCGAAGTTCGCCGACCCGACCTTCCCCGACCAGATCCGCGCCCCGCTGAGCCTGGCGCAGCTCTACGATTTCTACAAGACGAAGCGGTCGGAGTACGATGTCAGCCTGATCCCGGTCCATGTGCAGGACTTCTTGGCGAAGGTGCCCGCCCCGACCGACGCCGAGCTGAACAGGTACTTCGACGACCACAAGAAGCAGAAGTACGACCCCGCCTCGCCCGAATTGGCGGGCGGACTGGAGCTGCCCCACCACGTCAAGATCGAGATGCTGATCGCCGACCCGACCTCGCCGGCGTACAAGGCGGGGGTGAAGTCGAAACTGTGGCTGGAAGGGATCGCCCCCTGGGCGTTCACGCCGGGTCAGTCGCCGCTGATGGCCGCCGCCCGTGCGGGCGCGTTCGCCGCAGCGGAGAAACACCTGCTGCAGAGGCAGTACGAGTCCGTCAGCCAGTACCGTTTCGAGGGATCCTCGCTGCAGGACCGCGACCTCGTCACGCCGATGGTCGCCTACCTGGCCCACAAGCGCCCGGAGGCGGCGGCCAGCTACCTGGCGAGCAGCCTCAGCTTCGACCCGATCGGCGGGACGGCCAACGCCCTCGCGGGCTACCTGGCGTGGGGCGCGCTGAAGAACGAGGCGGTCATCGCCGACGCCGAGGCGCTGGAGGCGAAGCGTCGGCTGCCGATCTACAAGGACTTCTTCGCGATCACGACCTCGCGCAACCCGTACGCGGCGCTCGGGGCGTTCGCCGCCCTGCCGATCGCCGACCTGCGCGTGCCGGTGCTGCCCCTGCCGGTGGTCGCCAAGGACATCCAGGAGATGGTCGAGCGGCGCATGGCGGAGACCTGGGCGGTCAACAACATGCGGACGATCCGCAAGGAGTTCGACAAGGCGGTCAACAGCTCCCCCGCGTCGGTCGCCGCCAAGATCCGCCAGATCCTGCAGCAGCACGTCGGGCCGCTGAAGCTGACCCACGTCGTCACGGAGAAGGCGCACAACCGCTTCACCATCGCCGACGCGAAGGAGCTGGCGCCGCTGAAGAAGGCGTTCGAGAAGTACGTCGACCAGATCAACTGGTTCGAGGGGCGCGAGGCGACGCCGGAGAAGATGCTGCGCGAGGGGGACTTCTACAAGTTGTTCTTCGACAACGAGCGGTTCGCCGCCGGGGCGCACCTGAAGCCCGCCGCCTGGCCTCCGACGATCGCGCTGAACAGCCTGCAGATGCGCCAGCGCGAGCAGAGGCAGCAGTTCAACAAGAGGCCGGAGATCGCCGGCGACGTCGACGCGGACGTGCGGGCGCTGATGCTGCAGCAGATGAAGGACCCCGCCAAGCAGGCCGGCGAGTACGACCTGTTCAGCAAGGCGGAGAAGCCGATCCTGTTCTGGAAGTCGACCGACAAGCCGTCCGACTTCCCCGACAAGATCGAGCAGGTCCGCGACCGCGTCGTTGACGGCGTCAAGCGCGAGCAGGCCCGCGACAAGGAGGCCATGCCGCTGGTCAAGTCGATCGCCGAGCAGCTGCAATCGGTCGGGGGCGCCTACGGCAACGAGCTGCTGCGGACCCTGGCTGCCAAGGCGAGCCGCGAGCTGATCACGCTTCGCCAGGTCGCCCCGCTGCACGTCGAGCGCGTCGGGTTCAAACGCGAGTACAGCGCCTACCCGATCCCGCGCGAGAAGCTCGTCTACCCGCCCGACGACCTATTGACGAGCCTGCTGTCGCTCCATGAGCCGACCAAGGCGTTCGAGACCGGGTACAAGGAGATCGACGACCTCAACAAGGCGCTCTTCCTGGCCACCAAGAAGGAGAAGCAGAACGCGGGCAAGTTCGTGCAGGTGCTGGTGAACAAGCCGCGCTCGGTCTTCTACATCGCCGTGGTCAGTCAACAGCCCCAGCCCAGCCGCGAGGACTTCACCCAATCGGTCATCAACGCGCCGCTGTCGAAGTTCCAGTTCCTCGACGCGCTGCTGCCCCGCGCCCAGGAGGACCACGGCAAGGCCTTCCGCGCCCTGCTCCTCGACCAGTTCCGCGAGGCCGCCAGCTACGCCCTCTACGACGAGAAGGCCCGCGCCGACTTCGAGAACGACTCCGGCAACTAACGCCCCGTCAACCATCGGTTGCCGGATCCGTCCGAGCCTGAGAGCCTGTGAAAAATTGCTTTTCCCCGGAAAACAGTCGCCTCGGCAGCTGTCCACCGCGGGGGCCGGGCGCTAAACTTCCCTCATGGACATCCA
>JAYSSW010000439.1:0-8557 GCA_043720335.1 Planctomycetia bacterium | reverse complement strand
CCGCGGTGGAGATGCCCGCGCCTGGCACGCCCGGCAACGGCAAGGGGCGCGACCACAATCACTACGGCTTCACAGTGTGGCTGGCGGGCGGCGGCGTGAAGGGCGGCCACGTCCACGGCGCGACGGACGAGTTCGGCTTCCGCGCGGTGGACAAGCCCGTCCATGTCCACGACCTGCACGCGACGATGCTGCACCTCTTGGGCTTCGACCACGAGCGGTTCACCTTCCGCCACCAGGGCCTCGACCAGCGGCTGACCGGCGTCGAACCGCGCGCGGCCATCGACGCGCTGCTGGCGTGACGCAGCGAAGGCCGCGTCATACGATGAGTCTGGCGCGGTCAATCGACCTCGATGATTCCTCAACTCGGAAAGGTGGCGGTCATGCGTTGGCAGGCTTTGATCCTGGCGTGCGTCGCGGTCGGCACAACCCTCGCCGGCGGCGATGGGGACGCGAGCAAGAAGTTCCTCGCCTCGATGCAGGGCGAATGGAACATGCAGAAAGCGGTCAAGGGGGGCAAGGCCGCTGGCGACGACGAGAAGATCAGCAAGACGACCTTGATCGTCAAGGGCGACCATATCTCGGTGCGCGAAGGCGACGGCGAGCCGCGCGAGCACGCCAAGATCGTGATCGACGCGAGCAAGAAGCCGATCGCGCTCGACATCATCCCCGAAGGCAAGGCGGAAGGCAAGATCCAGGGCATCATCGCTTTGGAAGGGGACGTGTTGAAGATCTGCTTCTCGCGCCCCGGCCAGGACCGCCCCAAGGCGTTCGAGTCGGCGGAAGGCTCGAAAGACGCGCTCATGGAGCTGAAGCGCGTCAAGAAGTAATACTTCCCGCAAATGCCAGCGGCCGCCGCGCGAATCAGGATCGAGCGGCGGCCGCTTCGGCCTTGCAGCCCTCGAACTTCCCAAGGAGACCGCCGATGAAGTGGATCGTTGCTCCGCTGCTGTTCATCGCCGCCAACCTGTCGTTCGCAGGCGACGACGCCAAGGACGCGGGCAAGATGCTCGTGAAGGAGCTTCAAGGCGAGTGGAAGATCGTGTCAGGCCAGAAGAACGGCGAGGATGTGCCAGACAAGACCAAGGAAGCGATCACGATCGTGTTCGAGGGGGACAAGATGTTCGCCCGCCACCCGTCGGGCGAGACCAAGGATGTGATGACGTTCACCATCGATCCGAAAGCCAAGCCGGTCGCGATTGACCTGGTGCAGAAGCGCGAGAGCAAGAAGTTCGAGGGGATCCTTGAACTGAAGGGCGACGTGCTGAAGCTGTGCATCCACCAGGGCGCCGTGGCGAGCCGGCCCACGGAGTTCGCGTCGGCTGCTGGGTCGGAGAAGGTGAATGTCGAACTGAAACGGGTCAGCAAGAAGTAGAATGACCAGGCCCGCGAGCAGCACTCGCGGGCCTGCGATGTTTTCGCGGGTTGCCTGCGGCTCGAATCTTCGGTTCGATCTTCAGCGGGCGACCCGTGGTCCGTGTTTCGGAAGGTGCCATCATGGTGACAGCAGCGGTTCGGGCGATTCTCGACAAGGCGGCGGCGGGGCGGCGCATCTCCTACGACGAAGGCGTCGCCCTGTTCGACTGCACCGACCTCAACGCGCTAGGCAAGGCGGCGCACGCCGTGACCACCCGGCTGCACCCGGAGCCGGTGCGCACCTACAACATCGACCGCAACATCAACTACACGAACGTCTGCGCCGCCGTCTGCGACTTCTGCGCCTTCTACCGCAAGACCAGCGACGGCGACGCCTACGTCCTCACGCGCGAGACGCTGCACCGCAAGATCGAGGAGACGATCGCGCTCGGCGGCGACCAGGCGCTGCTGCAAGGGGGCAACCACCCCTCGCTGAAGCTCGAATGGTACGAGGAGATGCTGCGCGACCTCAAAGCCACCTTCCCGCACTTCAACCTGCACGCTTTCAGCGCAGCCGAGATCTGGCACTTCCACAAGCTCAACAAGCTGCCCCTTCGAGAAGTCCTGCAGCGCCTGAAGGACGCCGGCATGGGGAGCCTGCCAGGCGGCGGCGGCGAGATCCTCGTTGACCGCGTCCGCAAGGCGATCACCGTCAACAAGTGCCTCACCGACGAATGGCTGGCCGTCCACCGCGTCTGGCACGAGCTCGGCGGGCGCTCCACCTGCACCATGATGTTCGGCCACGTCGAAACGCTGGCCGAACGCGTCGAAACGCTCGACCGCCTGCGCCGTTTGCAGGACGAGACGGGGGGCTTCACCGCGTTCATCTGCTGGACGATGCAGCCGAGCCACACCGCGCTCAGCCACCTGCCTGCGGTCGGCTCGTTCGAGTACCTGCGGACCCAGGCCATCGCCCGGCTCTATCTCGACAACATCCCGAACATCCAGTCGTCGTGGGTCACGCAGGGGCTGAAGATCGGCCAGCTCGCCCTCTTCTTCGGCGCCAACGACATGGGAAGTTTGATGATCGAGGAGAACGTCGTGTCGTCGGCTGGCACGGTCCACCATCTCACGCTGGAGCAGATCAAGGGCGCCATCCGCGAGGCGGGCTACCAGCCGCGCCAGCGCAACGTCTTCTACCAGCTCACCGGCGAAACCACGACAGGCAGCGTCGCATGATCCACGTCGACAACGTCTGCAAGTCGTTCCGCGACCTGCGCCGCGGCGAAGTGATGGCGGTCGACCACGTCAGCTTCGACGCCCACGCCGGCGAGGTCTTCGGGCTGCTCGGCCCCAACGGCGCGGGCAAGACGACGATGATGCGCATCCTCTGCACCGTGCTGAAGCCGACCGGCGGGACAGCCACACTCGCCGGCTACGACGTCGCCACGCAGCCGAGCATGGTCCGCCAGCACATCGGCTTTTTGTCGGCGAACACCGCGATCTACGACCGCATGACCTCGTGGGAGATGGTCGAGTACTTCGGCCGGCTCTACAGCCTGACGGAAGAACGCCTGCGCGACCGCATGGAGGAGGTCTTTGCGTCGCTGCAGATGAACGACTTCCGCGACGTGCTCGGCGCCAAGATGTCGACCGGCATGCGGCAGAAGGTGTCGATCGCGCGGGCGATCATCCACGACCCGCCGGTGATGATCTTCGACGAGCCGACGCTCGGCCTCGACGTGCTGGTGGGCCGCGCGGTGCTGGAGAACATCGAACGGCTGCGCGACCAGGGGAAGTGCATCGTCTACTCGACGCACATCATGCGCGAGGTCGAGAAGCTGTGCGACCGCGTCGCCATCGTCAGCAAGGGCCGCGTGCAGGCCGCCGGCACCCTCGCCGAGCTGCGCGAGCGCCACGGCCAGGACGACCTGGAGGAGCTGTTCTTCCAGCTCGTGTCGTAGCGGCTACCGTTTGTCCGAGCCTGAGCGCCAAGCGAAGCATGCCGCGCGCGAGGACGGGATCACGTGTCGGAGGGCGAGCGATGACGGAGCAGGATTGGCTGAATCTTCAAGTCAAGGTTAGCGATCGAAAACTACGACTCTACGCATGCGCTTGTTGCAGAAGCGTTGAAAAAGACTTGCCAAGCGGAAAAGCTGGTCAACAGGCCATCTTGGCTGCGGAACGATTCGCTGATAATTCGGCCACACTTGAAGAATTAGAATCCGCAAGGCAAGCTGTTCGCAACACAATTGAACTTTATTTCGGAGAACCAGTTTACGATCCGAGCTATTGGGCGGCAGAAGTGAATATGCAAAATAGCCTCGACCTATGCACTCGGTACGCGAGGTACTGCCCTGTACATTTTGTCGATGTTGATGCAGCAGATTACAAGACACAAGTCGCTCGCATTGACGGCGACGAGAGGCACAAACAAGAATTGCTGCTGGACGAGGTATTCGGCCCTTTATATCTATGGAAAACCGTTATTGATTCGCGCTGGCTGACCTGGAACGATGGCATGGTGCCGAAAATCGCCGGGACGATCTACGACGAGCGCAGCTTCCACGACATGCCGATCCTCGCGGACGCGCTGGAGGAAGCGGGATGCGCGAACACGGACATCCTGGGCCACTGCCGTGGCGACGGGCCGCATGTGCGCGGCTGCTGGGTCGTGGATTTGATCTTGGGGAAGCAATGAGATTTCGATGTTGACCGCACTAACCCTGAGCGCAAGCGAGGGGATCGCAACAAAATGTGCTTTGCGATGATGATTTTCATTCATTCCGCGTGTCGACAAGGTATCCCCTCGCTTGCGCTCAGGGTTAGTGAGGTTCACGCCCTGAAACACAAACGCCCCGCCGTCTTGCGACGTCGGGGCGTTTACCGCTGAGGAGCGTTTCTCGTTGCTGTGAAGCCTACATCTCGTCCTTGTGCTGCTCGACGAGGCTGCGGAGCTTCTTCATGGCGCGGACGTTGAGCTGGCGGACGCGCTCCTTGGTGATGCCGAGCTTCTCGCCGATCTTCTCCAGGGTCATGCCGTCGGCGCCGTTCTCGATGCCGGCCCGCAGGCGGATGATCTCGCGCTCGCGGGGGTCGAGGTGCTCCAGCAGGCGGTTGACCTTGTGGGTCGCCTGCTCGGCGGCGGCCAGGCACGCCTGCTCGTCGGTCCGCCTGTCCTCGGCGGCGTCGAACACGTCGTCGTTGCCCGTGGCGAAGCGCTCGCGGCGGAGCTTCTCGTCGGGGATGCTGCGGGCGAAGTTCTTCATGATCGCCCAGGTGCCGTAGGTGCTGAACTTGTTGCCCCGGAAGTAGTCGAACTTCTCGACGGCCCGCATGAGCGAGATGTTGCCGTCGGAGATCAGCTCCCAGATGCTGTCGGAGTCGCTGACGTGCCGCTTGGCGACGTTCGTCACCAGCCGCAGGTTGCAGCGGATCAGCAGCTCCTTGACCACGTCGGCTTCCTTCAGGTTCGACTCGATCCGGTCGAGCGTCTCGACGCGCAGCTTCTGCAGGTTGATGAGGCCGCTCGGCAGCGTCATCGTGGCCAGCAGCTTCGAGGCGTGGTGCTTCAGGAAGTTCATCTTGCGGAACAAGTGCTGCTCCTGCGGCTTGCTCAGGAGCGGCATCTCGTAGTTCGACGCCAGCTCCGCGGGGGCGTCCTTGGGCACGCGGATCTTGCGCCGCGCTTCCTCGAACGCCTCGTGGTCGGGCATCTCGGCCAGGATCTCGGCTTCCATGCCCGGCTCCTCGAAGACCGGATTGTCGATGAACTCGATCTTATGGTCGAGCAGCCGCTGGGCGCGGATCTCGTTCAGAACCCGGTACATGGTCGAGCGGTTGCGCTGGAAGTTTTTGGCGAGCGTATCCACGTCCATCCCCCTTCGATAGGAGTTGTAGATGACTAGTTTGGCGGCCGAGTCCAGAGGCCCCGTCACATCGGGGAACAGGGCGTGGCTCGGATGCTGGCGGTCAAAGTTCTTGATCGTCGTGCGGACCGTCTCCGGCGAGCGGCCCATCCGACGGGCGATGCGGCGGCTGACTTCCGTCAGGCACCCCACCCCCAGCCGGGCGAAGCGCTGGGCGCGGCGAAGGATCTCGTCCTTCTCCTCCGATGACAGCTGCGAGAACCGGCTCCCCTTCTCGACCTTGTGCTGATTGGCCAGCAGGAACGGGTCGATCAGGGACGGCAGGAAGCCCACCTGGCGCTTCCCGTTGCACACGACCGGGATGCCGATCAACCCGCGCTTGCGCCAGCGGTTGATCGTTTTCGTCGTCACGTTCAGCTTGCGGCTGATTTCATCCAGTGTCAAAACCGGCTCGTCCATCGACTCGACGGGCATCGCGGGCAGCGAACCGGCGAGTTGGTGGATCATCGTCCCGAGGTCGCGGACCAGGTCTTGACCCGGAATCAGCAACGTGGGATAAGCCTCTGACCGAAATTCGGTCACGCGGAAGCAGACGAACTGGTAGGGGTAGCTGCGTTCGGTATCGATCTCGGTCAGAAGCAGTTCGGCACGCTTCAACTGTTCGAGGCGCTTCGCGGGAGGCGCGAAACGCACCTGCTGGTCGGTCAGTTCTTCGAGTGTTTGCTGCTTGAAACCGTTCACGGTGTCGCTCCTGAGTGCAGCCCCACCACAAGGCGGGCTGCGTCAGGCAGGGGGTTTGGGTGCCCTGCCTGGTTTTCCGTTCCGTCGGTCCAAGGTGGCTTTCCCCTGGGAAGCTCCCCTCAAATACGCGAGGGGAATCGGGTGGTTCAACATTTCCTGAAGATTCGTCATCGATCTGCCGACAAGAGTTCCATTCTGGGGACTCCGCCAAGCCAACTCAGGTTCAGGGTAGGCGGGTCGCGACCACGGTGAGGGTTGGGCCAACCGCCTCGCAACCAACTATGGACTGCCTTGTCTCCCAGGTTGTTCGGTTTTCCCGCGTTTTCATTTGCCTTGCCCTGTAAGATGCAGCATCGCGAGTGATGGAATACCTTCAAGCAACCCGCGTGCCAATCGGTTGCCTGTTGGGGGGATGTCGCACCGATCTGGTGCGGTATCGAAACAGTAAAGAGAGCGTTCCAAAGGCTTTGCAGTGGATTCGACATTCGGAATTCCGTTCCGTGGATCTTGGGTGCATCCTCCATTCCATGAACTAATTTACACCGGTACTGTTCAAAGTTGCAATGTCGGTGGCGACCGATCCTGCCAAATCTGCACGAGTTGTCGTAACTTCTGCATTTGCATGGGCCTGCAAACCTTGCCACGGGAAAGGAATTTCCTCCCTGGGATCGCCGACCGTCGCTTTCTTCGACCCCGTTTCCTGGATTAGAATGCAACGTGCCCTTTTCTCGCGTTGCTTCGGGGAGACGAGTGATGAAATTCCTGCGCTGGTCGGTCGTCGCAGCCAGCCTGCTCTGCATGCTGCATGGAATCGTGTCCGCCCAGGAAGCCGCCGTTACGCTCTCCGAAGGCTTTCCGCTCGGCTACCAGTACCACGTCCAGTGCCGGGTCGAGATCAAGGGTTCGCTGCCTCTGCCCGGCGAGCGCGACAAGGGGGGCGCCAAGCAACTCGCGGTCAACGGCACGAGCGCCCTCGAATACGACGAGCGCATCCTGAAGCATGGCGCCACGCCCCGCCAGGTCGAGCGCACCATCCGCCAATACCGCGTCCTGAAGTTCGAGCGCAAGGTCGGCGACGAGGACCAGCAGAACGAGCTGCGCCGGGAAGCGACCAAGCTCGTCGTCCTTCGCCACGGCCATCACGAGGTGCCGTTCTGCCCGACGACGGCGCTGACGTGGGGCGAGATCGACCTCGTCCGCACCGACGTGTTCGTGCCAGCCCTTCAAGGATTGCTCCCCACGCAGGCGGTGAAGCCAGGCGACCGCTGGAACGCCAGCCAGGAAGCGGTGCAGGAGCTGACCGACCTGGAGAAGATCCACCAAGGCCAGCTCGTCTGCACGTTCGACAGTGTGAAGACGCTCAACCAGCGCAAGCTCGCGTTCATCACCTTCCAGGGCAAAATCCAGGGCGTCAGCGAGGACGGCAACGCTTCCCACGCCCTCGACGGCTCGCTCTACTTCGACCTCGAAGACCGCTTCCTCAGCTACCTCTACGTCAAAGGGGTCCATCTCCTGCTCGACAAGGACGGCAAGGAGACCGGCAAGGTCGAAGGCTCGTTCACGCTGACTCGCTCGCCCCACGCGCAGACGAAGGAGCTGTCCGACGACGCCCTGCGCGGCCTGGTGCTGGAGCCGAACGACGACAACACAAGGCTGCTGTTCGACAACGCCAAGGTCGGCGTGCGGCTGCTGTACCCGCGCAACTGGCGCGTGATGGGGCCGACGCCGCAGGGCCAGATCGGCGTCGAGGACTCCAAAGGCAACGGGCTGCTGCTCGCCATCGGCCCGGCGGCGGGAACGCCGAGCGTGCAGCAGTACATGCACGAAACCGCCGATTGGCTGAAGAAGCAGAACGCCGTCGTCCACCGCATCGATCCGCCCCGCCAGGTCCAGCAAGGCGTCGACATGTTCACCGCCGACGTGACGCTGAACCAGAAGCGCGTGCAGATGCACTCGTACGTGCTGCGCCAGCGCGACGGCGGCGCCACGCTCGCGGCGACCCTGGCGCAGCCCAGCGCGGAACTCGCGCGCGAGATCGAGCGCATCGCCCGCAGCGTGCAGATCCGCCAGCCGCAGTGAGGAAACGAACTCAACTAACCCTGAGCGCGAGCGAGGGGATTGCTTGGCGCCTCGCGGAATGAGAATCTTCGCCAACCCGTTTTGTTGCGATCCCCTCGCTTGCGCTCAGGGTTAGTGGTTGCTGCATTTCGCATGTGCAAGTTAGAACCCCGCCGAGCCATGCGGCTCCGCCGACCTCGCCAGCGCGAGCATCTGCCGGCCCAGTTCGACGATCTGCTGCTGCAAAAGCGTGTCCTCCAGCGGCAGCGCCGCGAATGACGCCAGCAGTGCCGGCAGCGACGGCGCTTCCTCGCGGCTCGGCTCGGCGAACGTCACGACCACGCGCGCACGTGCGCGGTTGAGGCCCAGCGCGGGGCCGACCGGCAGCGGCGTCGCACTGACGCGCAGCCAGCGGACCGGGCCTTCCAGGTCGCGGCGCAGGCCCAGCGTCGTGCCGTGGACCGGCGAGCCTCGCAGTGCTTCGGCGTGAGGCTGCGACTCGGCCGGGACGACTTCGTTGTCGCGGTTCAGGCAGA
>JAYSSW010000438.1:0-8560 GCA_043720335.1 Planctomycetia bacterium | reverse complement strand
AAGGCCTGCGCCGCAACCAGGACGAGCACCGCCTCGCGATGGTCGCCTTCCGCCAGCAGCTCATCGATTGGCAGGGGCAGATCGCCGAGATGAAACGGCAGCTTTCCCGCGACGGCACCCGGCTGCAGCGCAAGCAGGCCCAGGTCGAGGAGCAGGCGCGGAAGGTCGACGCGACCTCGCAGCAACTCGCGAAGCAGGCCGAGGAACTTCACGAGCAGCAGCGCGAGGTGGCCGACCGCCGGCAGGAGATGGACAGCCATCTCGTCGAGATGCGCGAGTGGTACCGCCGCAAGCTGCGCGATCTGGCCGGCATCCCGATGTCGTCGGGCGCCGAACTCGACGCGCCGCCGAGGTTGCACGAGGCGGTAACGGAAGCGACCGGCGAGGACGGCGAGCCGGGCATCGTGCCGACCTCGCGCAGCATCCTGGCCCTGTCAGGCCCCGTCGACCACGGCGACCAGCAGCTGGGCGAGGTGCTGCGCGACCTGCAGCTCATCGACGCCGACACGCTCACGGCCCTGCTCGCCGAGTCGCGCCGCCAGCGCCGCTCGCTGCGTCAAGTGCTGCTCACCAGCGGCGCCGTCACGCTCTACCAGCTCGCCATCATCGAGGCGGGGAACGTCCACGCGCTGATGCTCGGCCCTGTCCGCGTCATCGACCGCATCCGCACGACGCCGCACGAAACGATCTACCGCGTCTTCGATCCGCGCCGCGGCAGCGAAGCGGTGCTGCGCCACCTCGGCGACGCCGACATGGCCGACGCGCTGCGGCCCGACGAGTTCCGCCAGCGTTTCTCGCAGGCGATCCGCAGCGATCCGCACCTGGTCCACACGCTCGAAGTCTTCGACCTGCACGGCCGGCCTGCGGTGCTGCAGGAATGGGCGACCGGCCTCCCCGCGACCGACTGGCCCCCGCTCGCGGCGGCGCCGGGCGTCTGCTTCCGCCTGCTCACTCAAGCGGCGCTGGGGCTGGCGGCGGCCCACCAGACCGGGCTGGTCCACGGCCACCTGCGCGAAGGGCTGCTGCTGCTCACCGGCGACGGTGTCCTCAAGATCAGCGGACTCGGCGAGCCTCCCTGGCTGGTCGGTTCCAGTGATGAAGACGCCGACTTCCGCGAGGACTTGAAGTCGCTGGGCCGCATCGTGTCGGGCTGGTGCACGCCGACCGGCGTGCGCCGCGGCGCCCGGACGAAGCCGCTCCCCGACGGGCTGGTCTCGGTGCTGTATCGCCTGGCCGCCGACGGCGACGCCGGCTATCGCGACGTGCGCGAACTGCTCGACGACCTGGAGAAAGCGTCGAGCGACGTGCCCCCCAACAGCGAAGCCTGGGACCGTCTGCTCAAGTACGTCCGCGAGCACGGCGGCGCCGAGATCCTGCTGCGCCAGTCGGCGTGAAACGTCCGTCGCTCCATTGTCAGTTCAAGCCGTAGAAGCGCGTGGCGTTGTCGTGGAACAGCTTGCGCTGGTCCTCGGCGCTGCGGTTGCGGACGATGGCCTTCAGCGCGTCGACCCATTGGCGGTAGGTGGCGCGGGTGGTGCAGACGGGCCAGTCGCCGGCGAACATGACGCGGTCGGGGCCGAACGCGGCCAGCGTGTGGTTGATGACCGGGGCGAGGTCGTCGGCCGTCCAGCGTTCGCGCGCCTGCACGATGATGCCGGACACCTTGCAGACGACGTTGCGCAGCCTGCCGAGGCGGTCCATGTCGCGCTGCCACTGCATGCGATCCATCGCCTGGACCGGGCCGTTGCCGCAGTGGTCGAGGATGAAGCGGGTGTTGGGGGTCGCTTCGACCAGCCTCACCGCGTCGCCCAGGTCGGCGGGGCGCATGCACAGGTCGAAGGAGAGGTTCAGGTCGCCGAGCAGCGCCACGCCGCGCATGAAGGCGGGGGCGAGGCAGTGGCCGGGCCGGGTGGCGGCCGAGTGCAGCACCTGCCGCACCCCTTTCAGGAAGCGGTTGCCCCGGAAGCGCTGCAGGTAGTTGCGGAACTCGTCGCTCGCCGGCCGCCCGCCGATGACGGCCGCACAGATCGGCGTGTTCGCCTGACGGCACAGGTCCAGCACGAATTCGGCCTCCGCGACAAGCTGGCGCTCCTCCACATCGACTTCCATGTACACGCCCTTGACCACGTTCGACCCTTCGATGGCGGTCTGCCAATCGCGCACGACGAAGCTGCGGTTGAGGGGCGAACCCTCCTCCAGCCACGGCAGCCGCAGCCGGGTCAGATCCCACAGGTGAACGTGCGTGTCGACGATGCGGATCGGCATCGCGGGCGGCTGGGCAGCCGGCTGGCTCGCGTCGAGGTTGCTCGCGGTGGCCAGCGCGCCGGCGGCCAGGGCGGATCGTGTCAGGAAGTCGCGGCGTTGCATGGAGAGGTTCCTCGGAGAGTTTCGCTTCTTTACGGCCAGGGGGCTGCGGTTTATATCTATTCCAACCGATGCAACCACAACATGCAAGGAGATGTCATGGCAGAACGGATCGTGATGCGCACCGCCGAGGCGCTGGTGGAGGGGGACAAGGACTACCTCTGCGCCGAGCCGGAAATCGTGCTGGGCGAACTCGATGGCCCCGTCGGAGCGGCCCTCGCCAACCTCGTCGGCGACCAGGTGAAGGGGCACACGCGCGTCTTCGCTCTGCTCAACAGCGACGTGCAGGTGAAGCCGGCCACGCTGATGGTGAGCAAGGTGACGGTCCGCGACGCCCGCTACACCAACATCCTGATGGGCACGGTGCAAGCCGCCATCGCCCACGGCGTGCTCGACGCAGTCCGTGCCGGCGACATCCCGAAAGCGAAGGCGAACGAGCTGGGCATCATCTACTCGGTGTGGCTCGACCCGTCGATCCTCGCGGTGCCGCCGGGCCAGGTCGACCACGCCGCGCTGTTCGCCGTCCACCGCGAAGCGACCGCGAAGGTCATCCGCAAAGCGATGAACAACGAGCCGACCATCGACTGGCTGCTCGAAAACCAGGACAACGTGCAGCACTACTTCCACCAGCAAGGCCTGGAAGGCAATATTTAAGGCAGAGAGCTAACCGCAGAGACGCGAACTTCGATGGATGATGGTTTCAAGCCCGCTGCCGATAGGCGGCGGGGTCAACGCACGCTTCAAGCCCGCCGCCTATAGGCGGCGGGCTTGAAATGGTGGAATCACTTTCTAGTTCGCTTTCTTCCTCCGCGACTCAACGTCTCTGCGGTTAGCTCCCCGCAATTCTTCACGGCGCTGCGATGCAGACTTTGCCGAAGTGGGCGCCGCTTTCCATGTGGCGCAGGGCGGCGCGGATCTCGTCGAAGGCGAAGACTCGGTCGACGACGGGGCGGATCTGGTGCTGGTCGATGGCGCGGTTCATGTTCTCGAACATCGCCCGGCTTCCGACGAAGATTCCCTGCACGCCGATGCCACGCATGAGGATCGGGAGGGGGTTCACTTCGCCGCGCCCCGCGAGCACGCCGATCAGACTGATGCGTCCGCCTTGCTTGACCGCCTTCAGCGACTGATTGAGCGTGCCGGCCCCGCCGACTTCGACCACTTGATCGACGCCGAAACCGGTGCGAGCGCGGACGGCGTCGCCCCATTCGGCGGTCGTCTTGTAGTTGATGCCGCGCATCGCCCCCATCGCGTGGACGCGAGCCAGCTTATCGTCGCTGCTCGACGTGGGCAGCACATGGGCGCCGATGGAGCGGGCGAACTGCAGGGCGAAGATCGACACGCCGCCGGTCCCCTGGATGAGAACGGTGTCGCTGGGCCGCAGCTTCGACGCCTCCATGAGCGCATTCCAGGCAGTGACGCCGGCGCACGGCAGCGTCGCCGCCGCGGCGTCCGTGAGATGCGCGGGGACGGGGACAACGCCGTCTTCGTCCAGCACCACGAACTCGGCCAGCATGCCTTGCCCGCCGGCGCCGAGCGCGGATCGCGCCTTGGTGTCGGTCAGTTCACCGTCGCACCATCGCTGCATGAAGCATCCCGCGACGCGGTCGCCGACCTTGACACGGGAAACGCCGTCGCCGACCGCGTCGACGACGCCGACGCCGTCCGACAACGGCGTGTAGGGCAGCTTCAGCTTCGGGTTGTACTGCCCCTTCACCACCATCAAGTCGCGGAAGTTGAGCGACCACGCCTTCATCCTCAGCCGCACCTGCTTCGGGCCTGGTTCCGGCGTCGGCTTGTCCACGACTGTCAACCCGTCGATGTCGAGCCGTTCGCGCACTTCGATTGCTTTCATGGTTTCGTCTCCGAGATGACCGGAATGAACGCGGTCATCTTACGGTTTCCACAATGATTCCAGGCGGTGCGCAACTTTCCAACCTCGCGCGTCGGGCTACATTACTCTCGCGGTTGACCGTAGATCTGTTTTTCGAGGAATCGTTGTGCGCAACACTGCTCGGCTGCTGGCGGGGATGATCGCGTCGTCGTGCGTTCTGGGGGTTCTCTGGGCCGCGACTTCGGACCAGAACGTCGTCGCGCAGGGCAAAGGCAAGCTGCCGCCGACGCTGGCGCCGGAGAATCTGGCGCGAGGCAAGAAGGCGACCGCGTCGTCGTCGCAGGACGAATCGAAAAGCCCCGCCCAGGGGGTCGATGGCTCGCCCGACACGCGCTGGTGCGCCGCCGACGGCAGCGTGCCGCAGTGGTTCCAGGTTGACCTGGGCCAGCCCGAAGATCTGACCGGCTGCCAGATCGTCTGGGAATTCGAGGGGCCTGGCTACGCATGCCAGGTCGATGGCTCGCCCGATGGCAAGCAATGGTCGAAGCTCGTCGAGGCGACGAGCGGCAAGGCGAAGGAGCAGACGCAGCGCCACACGATCACCGCGTCAGGCGTGAGACATGTGAAGCTCACCATCACGTCGTCGGCGCCCGGCAAGTGGGCCAGCTTCTTCGAGTTCGCCGCGTTCGGCAAGAAGCTGGTCCCCGCCGACGCAGCCCAGGCCCCGGCCGCGACTTCACCGCTGCTGGCCGACGTGAAGGCGCCGCCTGGCTACCAGGTGACGCTGTTCGCCGCACCGCCGCAGGTAAACTACCCGGCCTGCATCGCGGCGCTGCCGACCGGCGAACTGTTCGTCGGCGTCGATGCCAACGGCTCGCTTGACGCAAAGGCGGGACGAGGCAAGATCGTCCGGCTCGTCGACACCGACAACGACGGCAAGGCCGACCTCGTTACCGAGTTCACGAAGATCGACAGCCCGCGCGGCCTGATCGCGACCGGCAAGACCGTCTACTTGCTTCATCCGCCGTTCCTCTCCGCGTACCACGACGACGATGGCGACGGCAAGGCCGACCGCTCAGAAATCCTGGTGAAAGGCATCGGCTTCGATCTCAAGTTCCGGGGTGCCGACCACACGACCAACGGCATCCGCATGGGGATCGACGGCTGGATCTACGTCGCCGTCGGCGACTACGGCTTCACGAAAGCGGAAGGCAAGGACGGCGCCAAGCTGCAACTGCACGGCGGCGGCATCGTCCGCGTGCGGCCCGACGGCACAAACCTCGAGTTAGTCGTGCAGGGGCTGCGCAACATCTACGACGTGGCCATCGACCCGCGCATGAACCTGTTCACCCGCGACAACACCAACGACGGCGACGGCTGGAACGTCCGCCTCAGCCACATCGTCCCCTACGGCGTGTACGGCTACCCGACGCTCTACGTCAACTTCGCCAACGAGATCATCCCGCCGATGATTGACTCCGGCGGCGGCTCTCCGACCGGCGTGCTGTACCTGAGCGAGCCGGGCTTCCCGAAGGAGGTCGGCGATTCACTGCTCACCTGCGAATGGGGCCGCAACGCGATCCAGCGCCATCCGCTCAAGAAGCGAGGCGCCACGTTCGACGCGGAGGTCGCGCCGTTCCTGCAGATCACCCGCCCCACCGACCTCGATGTCGATGGCTTGGGCAGGCTCTATGTCGCAAGCTGGCGCGGCGCCAGCTTCACCTACGCAGGCGAGAACGTCGGCTACATCGCCCGCGTCACGCACCCCGGCACCAAGGTCTCGCCGCTGCCGGACCTCGCGAAACTCAGCGACGAAAGCCTTGTCCTTTTCCTGCGCGACGAACTCAGCCAGGTGAGGCGACTGGCCGCCCAGCGCGAGATCCTGCGACGCGGCGAAAAATTCAACGCGATCACACTGCTCGAAAAAGTCGCCTTCCAGCCCGACGACGAGCTTCGCATGGCGGCGTTGTTCACGTACAAGCAGCTCCTTGGAGCGAAAGCGACACCGTTTCTCAAGGGCATCCTTCATTCCGGCGGCAGCCTCGGCGAGACGGCGCTGCAGACGCTCGTCGATCGCAAGGACCAGCTTGGCGACGTTTCCGTGAGGGATTTGGCACAATTCCTGACCCACAAGTCGCCGCGCATGCGACTGCTGGCGATCATCGGTTTGATCCGCAAGGGGGACGCCGAGGCAGGACCGGCCTTGCTGAAGGCGACAACCGACACCGACGCGATGGTCGCGCATCTCGCGATCCAGGCGCTGGTGCAATTGAGAGCTGCCGACGCGTGCCTGGCAACGCTGGAGAATGGCGACGAGTCGCTGCATGCTGGCAGCCTGCGAGCGCTGCAGATGCTGCACGATCCGAAGGTGGTGGCGGGACTGGGCGCACGGTTCGACACGACGAAGACCACCGCGCTGCGACAAGGCATCCTCACCGCGCTGTGCCGACTGCAGAATCGCGAAGCGGAGTGGGACGGCAAATGGTGGGGCACGCGGCCCGACACGGCCGGTCCCTACTTCAAGGCCGTGGCGTGGAGCGAGTCGCCTCGCATCGCCGAGGCGTTGAAGAAGTCGCTCGCCAACGGCGGCCTCGACGAAGTGCGCTATCTCCTCAAGGAGCTGCAACGGCATCGCCTCGACTTCCCCGAAGCGACCGCGCGCGTGGTGAAGCTGGCCGAGCAGCCTGAAGGCCGGGCGTTCGCGGTGGAGCTGTGGGCGGGCCGCAAAGTGCTGCCGACGGAGGCGATCCCGATGCTCACTAACGCTGCGAGTTCCACGAAGGACGACGCGGCCCTGCGCACCAAGGCGCTGCGTGCGTTGATCCGGTCGAGCGGCCAGGAAGCGGCGCTCGCCGGCGCGTTCCAAGGACTGGCTGTCGGCGCCAACACGCCGGAATTGACGGCGCTGCACGCGGAGTTCGTGCGCGACGCGGGACACGCCAAGCGCGTGGCGTTCTTCAGGAAGGCCGCCCAGGCCGACGACGCGAGCCAGCGCCGCCTGGCGTTCAACGTGCTGCTCAACTTGTCCGCGAGCAAGCTGGCCACGCCCGAGGTGCGCGACGAAGTGCAGCGGGCCGTCGAGCAGGCGATGGCCAGGCCCGACGCGTCGCTGTCACTGCTGCAAGCGATTGGCGACGCAATGGCGGACGACTTTGGCTTCCAGGTGAAGACGCTGCTCAAAAGCACTTCCCCCGACGTGCAGAAGGAAGCGGCGCGCATCGCGAAGCTGCTCGATCTCGACCGTCCGCTGGAGAACCGCAAGGACGTGGTCAAGACGATGAAGCACGACGACGTGGTCGCGCTGGCGCTCAAGGAGAAGGGGGACCCGGCTGTTGGTGCGAGGCTTTACGTCAAGCAGGGCTGCATCGCCTGCCACACGGTCGCGAAGAACGAGCCGCCGAAGGGGCCGTACCTCGGCGACATCGCCAACCGCTACAAGAGGCCGGAGCTGCTGGAGTCGATCCTGAAGCCGAGCGCGAAGATCGCCCAGGGCTTCGAGACGAACCAGTTCGTGCTGACCAATGGCAAGATCGTGTCAGGTTTCGTGGTGCGAGAATCGGGGGACGAAGTCGAGATCCGCGACGCGTCGGGCATCGGGGCGACGCTCAAGAAGAACGCCATCGACGAACGCAGCCGCACGCATCTTTCGGCCATGCCGGAGCAACTGGTCGAGGCGCTCACGGTGCGCGAGCTGGCGTCGATCCTGGCGTACCTGGAAGCGCTGAACCGCAAGGCGTCGCCATGAAGCTGGGCGAAATTGGGGAGCTGTGCCGATAATGCGAGGCCGGTGTCTTCGGCACATTCGATGCAGCCCAACCTTGGCTGCAAGGGAACGGGCAAGCGGGGCGATAAGCAACGGGAAAGCGCCCCCTTCCTCCGTTGCCAGGATCGCTCATGCGTTGGCTCCTCTTTGGACTGCTGTGCTGTGCATGCGTGGGCTGCCATGTCGTCAACTTCGTGACCGGCCCCGCGAAGGGGACGCCATCGAATGAAGCGGCGCCACGCTTTCAGCCAGCGCAGGTGGCAGCGATCCCGGTGTCGGAGCCGAAGACGAACCATCTCACGATCGCGGCGATGCACCTGGAGAAAGGCGAGGACGCCAAGGCATGCGAGCACCTGGGCAAGTTCCTGGCCACCAACCCGGAGCATCGCAACGCCCGCTTCTACCACGCCGACCTGCTGATGAAGCTGGGCCGGGCGAAGGAGGCGCGCGACCAGTTCGAGCGTGTCATCGCCTACGGCCAGGACGACGCGCCCCCCGACCTGAACCATCTCGCGAACTGCCACGGCCGGGTGCTGGAAGCGGCGGAGGTCCTCTCGGACCAGTACCTCGTCCACCTGCACCGCGGCATCGGCATGTAC
>JAYSSW010000437.1:0-1838 GCA_043720335.1 Planctomycetia bacterium | reverse complement strand
CGCGCGATGGTCGCCCTCACCGACTCACAGGGCAACCTGCTCCCCCTCAACTTCAACGACCCCAAGCAGAACGGCGAGAAGACCAAGAGCGCCGGGGGCGAGATCGTCTACAAGGCCGAGGGATCGCTGACGACGAAGGATCCCAAGGACAGCGACAAGAAAACCTCGTTCTCGAAGCTCCACGAGTTCAAGATGACGGGCGGCAAGACCTACACCATCGACCTGCTCAGCGAGGAATTCGACGCCTTCCTCCGCCTGGAGGACAGCGAGGGCAAGAAGCTCGCCGAGGACGACGACGGCGCCGGCAGCTGGAACTCGCGCATCGTCCACAACGCCAACGGCGACGGCGTCTACCGCCTGGTCGTCACCACCTTCGACGGCGGCCAGACCGGCGGCTACCGCCTCGTGGTCCGCCAGATCGACACCCCCGCCGCCGCTCCCGCCGAGAAGAAGAAGAGCGAGGAGAAGCAGAAGGAAGAGAAGAAGTAAAGGCACACGCCAGCGAAAATTGCCCCCAAGCCCCACCATGAGCAACGCGATTGGTGGGGGTTTGAACCCCCAGGAATCGCTTCGCTCATCCTGGGGCTTGATCGCTCTCTATCTCCCTCCACGCAGACCCGCGCGATCCATCCCCGTCGAACTCACCACATCGGAGCACACCTCCATGAAATCGCTGCAACGCATGTTCCTGCTCGCCTGCCTCGCGGCGCTGCTGCTGCTGCTGCCAGGCGGCGCGTCGGCCCAGCCGATCAGCAAGGAAATCCACCGCGACGCCCCCAAGACGCTGCAGGCGTTCCGCTCCGTCGTCGCCAAGACCACCGAATCCACCGTCCGCGTCCAGTCCGAAGGCAAGGACGCGGCCCTCGGCGTCGTCGTCTACGACGACGGCTACATCATCACCAAGGCCAGCGAACTGAACGGCAAGATCACCTGCAAACTCAAGGACGGCCGTTCCTACGAGGCGAAGATCGTCGGCGTCGAGAAGGAGCACGACCTCGCCCTGCTCAAGATCGACGCCACCGGCCTTCCCGTCGTTGATTGGCGGCCCAGCAAGGAGGCGAAGGTCGGCAAATGGGTCGCCTCCGCCGGCATCGGCGCGGACCCCGTCGCCATCGGCGTCGTCAGCGTCGGCACCCGCAAGTTCAAGAACGGCGACCAGCCCCCCAAATTCTCCAACGAGAAGGCCGGCTACCTCGGCGTCGGCCTCGAACCCGCCGAGGGCGGCGGCGCCAAGGTCACCCAGGTCCAGCCCATCAGCCCCGCCCAAAAAGTCGGACTCAAGAAGGACGACATCATCCTCGAAGCCGGCGGGCGCAAGATCATCGACCAGGAATCGCTCATCAACGCCATCGCCCGCATGAAACCGGGCGACGAGATCAAGCTGAAGGTTAAGCGCGGCGAGGAGAACCTCGAACTCACGCCGAAGCTCGCCCCGCTCCCCAAGGGCATGGCAGGCAACCCGCAGGACCGCATGGGCAGCATCCTCAGCAACCGCCGCGGCGGCTTCCCCGTCATCCTCCAGCACGACACCGTCATCAAGCCCGTCGACTGCGGCGGCGCGCTCTGCGACCTCGATGGCAAGGTCGTCGGCGTCAACATCGCCCGCGCCGGACGCACCGAGAGCTACGCCATCCCCTCCGAGGAGGTCATCGCCCTGCTTGGCGACCTGAAATCGGGCAAGCTCGCCCCGCGCGCGGACCTCACCAAGATCGACCCTCCGATGCCGCCCAAGGACAAGACGCCTGCGCTGCTGCTCAAGAAGGAAGGCAAGCTCGCCAACTCCGACAAGGAGGACAAGGCGAAGCCAGGCAGCCACGTCCAAATCTTCGACGTGAAAC